>CAVCBH010000270.1:0-2654 GCA_963600375.1 bacterium
CCGTAAATTGAGGTGTGCAGATTGCAGGAATGATTTTTCAGACACGCTCTAGGGCAAATATTAAAAAGTATTTTGATTTAGCATTTAATGGAGAAACAATTATCGTATCAAGAAAAGAAAATAAAAATGTAGTTGTTATTTCAGAACAGGAATATAGTGAACTCCAAAGAGCAAAGCGTAATGCAGAATATTTAGCAAAACCAGACAGAAGTTTTGCACAGTTAAAAAAAGGCGAAGTTGTCATAAAGTCTATGGAAGAATTGGAGCACATGGCAGATGAATGATTTCACCTTTACAAAGGAAGCGTTTGAGGATTATCTTTATTGGCAGGTTCAGGACAAAAAACAATGAGGGATATTTAATTTTCCTGTCTTCTTCCTCAAATCCTTCCAAACATAAATTCTGAATTCGTATAGACAGCCAAAGTACAGCCTTCAGAAAGAGAAAGAACCTATATTTGTGGCCTGGGAGCAAAGGTTGGATGCGAGCGGTTAAGCAAACATTCAAACTGCCACGACGAAAGTCACAAATATAGGTTCTTTCTCTTTCTGAAGGCATCTCCTTTGCCTACACAAATTAGAATCTATCGTTCTCCTAATATACACTGAATGGCATCAACCAGTCCATAATAATCTTTTAGAAGCTTATCAAGATGTTCTTTACCTGCTGGTTCAAGGTGATAATAAACCCTGGTCTGCCTGCGCCCTACCAACTCTTTTCGATCTGTAATAAATCCCTGATCGAGCAAACGATACAACACCGGATATAATGTTCCCTCTTTGAGGTTAATCAACCCTTCTGTCTTTTCCTTTATCGTCTGTGTAAGCTGATATCCATAACAGTCTTCTTCTTCCAACACTTTCAATATTAACATTTCTACCCTGAAAAGATTTCTATTCGCCATATAATAATCACTTTCTATTAATAGTGTTATTAGTATACACTTTAAATTACCTTTAAATCAAGATAGAATTCAAAAGATTTGGAGAAGTCTGTAATAAAAACAGAAAAAAATTTCTAGTCTATATACCTATTTTAGTTTTCCATTAGAACTGCACGTCAATTTTAAAGTAATATCCATAGTCTTAATTGCGCTGTTATCAACATATTTTTTGGCAGTTACTATTCCTATAGCTGAAGCTCCTGATGCATAATGATTCTTTTTCGTTATTTTCCAATTTTTATTTGAAATACTTGTACTTAAAGAAGTACTTACACATTTCGCACTCGTTCCAGTATATGTAAAGTTCCCATGGAGAGTCGCTGTCCAAATTGTCTTTCCTGAAGAAGATTTCGCAACATACACTTTATCTCCTGATTTTTTTGAACTTCTAGTCTGAATTCCTTCCTCTGGTTCCACAATGTACGATTCTACATAACTATTATCTTCAAAAACTTTCTCTACAATTGTATCAGGTTGTTCATCCTCTATAACTTCTGAGGCAAATGTAGGTAATTTAATACAACATAACAATAAAATTGCTAATATTAAATACTTTTTTATTTTCATGACTTATTCTCCCTCCTTTATATTACTCTCAATATAAATAACTTCTGTATCCTTTGCATCTAAATATGACATATAAACCAATGTACTTCTATACGTAAAAAAAAATATTAATATAACCAATATCATTGCAAAAATCCTTCTTAAATATTTCGAAAAACACGCTCTATCAATAAGCCTATTTTCATCCTCCAAAGTATCATAATAGGATTTAACTATATCAATCGGTGTCCCAAACCGCTCTTCTAACTGTTGGTAAGTTAACTCTTGATTCTCCTGTGTATATTCTTCTACCTGATGTCTTAATCTTTTCAAAAACTGGCGTTCCTCCTTTCCATAAACAGGAAAACAATTTTTACATCTTCGAATATATTTTTTAATCATATTTCTATTCCTTTTACTACAATTTTTTAAAAATTACTATCATTTTTTATCCATTTTTATATTAACACTAATTATTTTTTGACACAATACCTTTTTCAGAAAAGCATTTGTTGACAAAATTATTTTTTTGAAATATTATGGGCTTATAAGTTATTTATTTTTTTATAACACTCTAATACTATTCATTTTTTAAGGAGGAACATAATGAAAAAAACTTTATTTACCAAAACCACAGCCATTTTAATGACACTTTTTATCTCGTTTACAAATCTCCCTGTATACGCCTCTTCTTTTCAAGATACTCCTGAAGAATATACTTCTGAATTCTTAGATGAAACATCTACATCAAGTACTGAAGATACAACTGAAGACAATAATAATCCTCTTTTAAGATGGCGCACAACTGATCATATGGATAAACAATGCGATTATGTTGCAACTAAACTGAATCTAAGTTCTTCTCAAAAAAGCTGGATTAAAGAAACCTGTAAATTAGCAGATACAGGTTCCTATAAAAATCTTGCTTTACTTCATGCTAAAAGAAGTGCAAACTACCTTGCCGGCCTCAGAACAGTATTCGTATTTGCCAGAAATATTGGAAAAAGTAATATATTAAACAATATTATCTTAACGGAAAAGATGAATAATCTTAGCGACAAACAACGTGAAAATGTAATCGCTTTATATAATGCCATGAACAGTTACATTGTAAGCGGTACATAATAAACCATATAAAAATTCCACAGAAAGGATTCACCTAAAA
>CAVCBH010000271.1:0-10769 GCA_963600375.1 bacterium
CGCAAATTGTGATGCACATCTTGAAGAAAGCATTTTTCAGACACGCTCTAGAGCGTGTTTGTGTGATGCACATCTTGCAGAAAGCATTTTTCAAACAGGCTCTGGGAGCTTGTGGGATATGATAAATATTTCGTATATATTTATCAGGCAGCTTATTTCGAGTTTGCTTGTCCCGGATATTAAATAACTATGTTAAATAATGAGTGCATAAATTTAAAAAGGAGGAAAGTAAAATGGACAAAAAGAAAAAGATTGGATTAGCAGTTCTTGCTGTAATTGTTTTGTATGCGGCTATTTCTATCTTCTTTCAGTATCATTATTTTACAGGAACCAAAGTAAATGGATACTCCTGTGGATTCCGAAGCGTTTCAAAGACAAAAGAGTTGATTAAGGAAGATATCAGGGAATACAAGATTACGATTAAGGAAAGAGATAAAAAGAAGGAAAGTATTTCATCTTCACAGGTAAAACTTGCATTTAAAGATGATGGTAAGCTGGAGAATATTAAGGCAGAGCAGAAGGGGTATGCCTGGATTACTGCGTTATTCCAGTCCCGGAAATATGATAATGCAATTACCCTTACAATGGATGAGGATTCTTTTGATAATACATATAAGAATTTGAATGCATTTAATAAGGATATGGTAGTAGCTCCTGTAGATGCTTACTCAACTTATGATAAAGCTTCTAACAGCTACAGCATTGTACCTGAAGTTTACGGAAATACAGTAAAGAAAAAGCAGTTTAAGTCTCTTTTAAAAGAAGCAATCTTAAATATGGATCGAAATATTGATATTGAGAAAAATGACTGTTATAAAAATCCGGTATATAAAAAGGACACAGCAGAAGTTGTGGAAGCGAACAAAACATTAAACAAATATGTCCAGGAGACAATTACGTATGATTTTGATGACCGTACAGAAGAACTGACAGGCAAGAAACTCAGCAAATGGCTGTATGAGACAGACAAGCATGAGGTCAAAGTTCACAGTGAGATGGTTGCAAAGTATATTAAAAATCTTGCAAAGAAATACGATACTGTCGGAGTAAAGAGACATTTTACATCTATTTGTGGAAATGATGTAAGTGTAAGCGGTGGTACCTATGGCTGGAAGATTGATCAGGAAGCAGAAACAGCGAACCTTATCAAAGTAATCAAACAGGGTAAATCTGTTAAAAGAAAGCCAGAATATGCACATCGCGCAAAGAGCCGTAAGAAATTTGATATCGGAAATACTTACGTAGAAGTAAGTCTTGGAGAACAGCATATGTGGTTCTATAAGAATGGAAAGACATTAGTATCCACAGACGTTGTAACAGGAGATATCAGCAAAGGTCATGGAACTCCAACAGGAGTTTATTATATCCTTTACAAAACGACAGATTATACATTAACTGGTCAGGGCTATGCATCTCATGTAGATTACTGGATGCCATTTATTCAGATCGGTGTAGGAATCCATGATTCATCCTGGCGTGGAAGCTACGGCGGCGGAATTTTCACCTATGACGGTTCCCATGGATGTGTAAATACACCGAGAAGTGCAGTGCAGAAGATTTACAATAACATTGAATCGACATATCCAGTAGTGGTGCACTGGTAGATTTTGGGTTGCCGCAGCCAATGACAGAACTCTGAAAATGAAATAAACCATATTTGTGACCTGGGAGCAAGTGTTGGATGTGAGCGTTAGAAGCGAACATTCAACACGCTGCGATGAAAGTCACAAATATGGTTTATTTCATTTTCAGAGTTCGTTTGTTTTGCTTCGCAAATCAGATTTTTTCTTCCTCTTCTTTTTGGTTACTGGAGTTGGCAGATCCAGCAGTTTGTGTATTGCAGGCTGCATTTCCTTATGTTCCCGATAAGAGTGGATCAGGGAGATTTCAGAGGTGGACAGGGGTTCATTTATAAATGTTTCTCCAGGTTTCCTGTAGCCGAATGCAGTCAGGACATCGTCTATTTTATAGTATTCGCATAAAAGCATAAGGATGTCGGCACGGGGTTGGTTTGAGCCATTTTCCCATGCATAGATTGTTTTTTCGGAGACATCATAGTTATATTTTTCTAAAAAATCCATGATGTCTGTTATGCTACGGTGATTCAGGTTTCTGTAATATCTTAATGATCGTGCAATATTATCGTTTTTCATTGCGGCCTCCGCTTACTTTAAATTACTATAAAAATTATTATGAAATTCCACTTTAATTCTATTTTAGATAGAAAATTTATGAAAAAATTCTTGTTTAAATAGAATTGCTATGCTATAATATGATTAAGTTTCTAAGGGTTTTAGGCTCTTACTTAAGGATGGTTGCTTTATGATAAATTTACAAAAGATAATAGATTATATTGAGCAACAGAATATATCCGAAGAAACATTTATGATCTCTACTGGACTTTCTAAGTCCTCTTTAATAAAGGCTAAGGACTTGCTCTCAGCAGATGAATATTTAAGAATCTGTAATATGTTAGGAGTGAGTCCGTGGTTTTTTTATGAAAGAGAATTATTAGAGGACAGTTCAGATTCATAACACTATTTTTAAACACAATATTTTAATCTTAATTACGCAATCCAGAATATTTATTATATTTTCAGTATTATTTTTTCTGATATTTACTGGCTCAATATTTAGTTATACTGTTTGGAGTTTAGTGATCATCCTTTATTTTTATCTTTGTTGCTATTAATATTTTATATCTTTTTGTATACATAGCGATTTTATTCGGTATGTAGGTACAGTCTATTCTATTTTATATGAACTGTTTCAGAATTACCATATTAATTTTACAAAATCTCAAAAAACAAGAATTTTAAGTTCTTTCATAATGATTTTTACTAATATTTCCAAATGAAATATTAAAAAATAAATTTTTGAAGTCATTAAGGGTATTTGTAAGGTTATAAATATTAAAATATCAAGACCTTTTTCAATTATTATAAGCTACAGGAAAAGCCTGTACGGACATCTTTGCGCAGGCGATTGCTGTGGAGGACTGCCTGTTCGATATCCTGGATGGACAGAGTTTCTCTTTCATTGAGGGCGGCATAGGAGAACGCCATTTCTAAAAGAGTGAGTGGAAGTTCCGGGCGCCTGGTGGACTGATTTTCTGGCTGATTTTCCGGAGCAGATACAGTGATTAAAGTACGCAGTATTTTTTCTGTTGTCCCGGTGGAAAACGTATTGTGTACCTTTGTCTCATATTCTATAGAAGGAATGCTTCCAAGAAGAATGGAAAGGGTAAGTTCTTCATCTGGTTCTTCAATTGCAATTGGATAAAAGCGGCGGGCAAGTGCTTTATCTGGCAGTAGGAACTGGCGGTATTCTTCTTTGGTTGTTGCGCCAATAATCTTAATATCTCCTCTGTCGATGTATGGCTTTAACATATTGGAGATATCATTGTTCGAGCTTTCTGTGGAACCTGCACCGACAATTGTGTGGATTTCATCTATAAATAAAATGACATCTGGATGTGCTTCAAGTTCACTGGCAAGTTTTTTGATACGGTCTTCCATTTCTCCAACATATTTCGTTCCACTTAAAAGAGAAGTGGTAGTTAATTTAAATATTTTTTTGTTTTTTAGCAGTTCGGGTACATTACCTCTTTGAAGACGATAGGAAAGTCCTTCTACAACAGAAGTTTTGCCGACACCAGCCTCGCCGATCAGGAGAGGGGATTTCTTCGGAGAAATCAGAATTAATTCCAGGTCTGCAATCTCCTGCTCCCGTCCAATTGCCGGATTGGCATGGTACGTGCGAGTGGTCATGTTGTAGGCATAGGTATTTAAAAATTCACTGTCTACGTAGGAGTCTGTAAGATTTGAATTAGCCAGAATTTTTTCCTGTCTTTTTGTTTCTAATTTGTTTTTATGACTGGAAAACCACACTGTTCTGGCTGCAAGGTAAGCAGAGAAAGACATAGACAGTGTGTCTTCTGCGCTTACTGTCTCTAAAAATTGTTCTTCCTGTTCAAAAAATGTATTCAGAAGAGAAGCAGTATTTCTACGTGTCAAAGTAGTATTATTTTCAAAAAATGCAGAGAGAGACGGCAGCCAGTATTCTTTTTCATCGCCAAAAAGAGCCAGAGTATTTATTAAAATATCGGCGAGAAGTTCTTCGGTGATAAAAGAATATTTTTTGTAAACTGGCGCATGTTCGATAATCTTTTTTATGATAAACTGTTTCTTTTCGGAAGATTTTATTAATACAGAATAAAAGGCTTTCTGTACTTTTTCAAAAAGCGAAGTATTCATGAAGCAGGATTCCAGTGTTAACAAAGTTGCGGAATATGCTGAATAATATGGTGTTTTTAATGCTTCAAGAAGGTTTGTTGTGTAGGATAACCAGACTTCTTTATTAAAATTTTTATGTGATTCTAATTGATTTTTTAATTGGATGCAATCTGAAAAATACTGGTCAAAGGCAGACTTTTCCTCTGGAAATGAAACGTTAAAACGTTCTCGGATTAGATTTTGAATATATTCAAGATAGAGTTCATCATTGTGAAAAGCGGCAATGTGAGCAGGGGAAAGAAACATATATTGTATACAGATTGTTTCCGGCGCTAAAGGCTGTCCTCCTTCCTCTATAATAGAGTAAGCTTTTGTTAAAGTATTAGTTATAGAATCCACAATAATCCCTCCAAATATTTTTTAGATATGCTCATAGTTTTTCTTATACTTGTTTTGTAGTCAATTTTTAGCCAGCTATCTGATATAATTATAAGGCATACACAGGTAAAAGTAAAAAAGATATTTTTTTCTGCACTTTAAAGCTAAAAAGTGTTGTGCGGATTCTTTTTTTATGTTAATATAAGAAAGATTTAAGAATGCATCATTATTTTTACAAAGATGAAAATAAAGAGAGAAAAGATAAAGGAGTCACAATTATGGATATGGATATGAAATTTTTCAGGAAACTGCCAGTGCCAAAGGAATTAAAAAAGCAGTTTCCTGCTGATAAGAGAATCGTAAAGATTAAGCAGGAAAGAGATCCTGAGATTCGAAGAATTTTTGAAGGTAAGTCTGATAGGTTTTTACTGATTATCGGACCATGTTCTGCGGACAGAGAAGATGCGGTACTTGATTATCTGACAAGATTGTCAAAGGTGCAGGAGAAGGTTAAGGATAAGATTATGATTGTCCCTAGAGTATATACGAACAAGCCTCGTACAACAGGTGGTGGATACAAGGGTCTTGTTCATCAGCCAGATCCAGAGAAGAAGCCGGATATGCTGCAGGGTATTATCGCAGTTCGTGAGCTTCATCAGAGAGCGATTCTTGAAAGTGGACTGACCTGTGCAGATGAGATGTTATACCCAGAGAATCACCGTTACGTTTCTGATTTATTATCTTATATTGCGATCGGTGCACGTTCTGTGGAAGACCAGCAGCATCGTCTGACTGCAAGTGGTGTGGGAATTCCTGTAGGAATGAAGAATCCAACAGGTGGAGATTTATCCGTTATGATGAATTCTATCACAGCAGCACAGGGACAGCACGTATTCCTGTATCGTGGCTGGGAAGCACAGTCTATGGGTAATCCTTATGCACATGCGCTGTTAAGAGGGTATGTAGATAAGCACGGTAAGACATACTCCAACTACCATTATGAAGATTTAAATGAACTGTTTGAGTTATATCAGGAGCATGAATTAAAGAATCCTGGTGTAATTATTGATACAAACCATGCAAACTCTGGTAAGCATTATCTTGAGCAGATCCGTATTGCCAAAGAAGTACTGCATAGCTGCCATCTTTCCAAAGATATCAGAGGTCTTGTGAAAGGTCTTATGATTGAGAGTTATATTGAGGATGGTAATCAGCCAGTTGGTGGTGGATGTTATGGTAAGTCTATCACAGACCCTTGCCTTGGCTGGGAGAAGTCAGAGAAGCTGATTTATGATATTGCAGATTTACTGTAGTTATTCTAAGTTATATATTTTTCAAAATAAGTCTTGGAAATGTGTTCTGTTTTGAAATAACAGTTGCAATTTTTACAGAAATATTATATCTATTATAATTTAACAGACGTTGTTTTAGCAGGAATTATCGAAAATAAATAATTTCAGAAAAGGGGGAATCGCTATTGAACGATTTTCCCTTGAATTTTGTGTAGATATTATGTAAGATGATACCAAGGGTTGTTCTTCTACATTGTTTATGTTACAATAATTTTAAATAAGTCATTTTTGCATCATAATCTTGTAATATAATTTTAACAAATAACAATGAAAGGAAGATGTCGAATGCTTATGGGCAGATTACTGATTTTAAGCCAGAAAGAAGCAGAATGCAGGGAAATAGCAGCTTATTTCGAGGATAGCGGTTATAATGTAATCTGGTGTACAGAATATGATGAAGCAGGAGAGATTCTTTCCCGAGGAAAGAACAAACCGGACTTACTGATTTTTGATGTAGATATACCGAAAAGGCGAGAATATGAGACAATTGAGAAGATAAGGATTTTTTCAGATATGGCGATTTTAATGCTGTCACAGGATGATAAGCTGGACAGTCAGCTATATGCTTACTCTAAGAAGATAGATGATTATTTAGTAAAGCCGGTTCCACTGCCGTTGTTAGAGGCGCATGTTGAAGCGATTATACGAAGAACGGTGGAAAAGAGGAATTCTGTGGAATCCGTAGGTGCGTTATCTATTGATTATGAGGGAAGAAAGATTTATCTTGCAGACAAGACGCTCAAGGTAACAGCGAAGGAATTTGATCTGCTGGAGTATTTTATAAAGCATAAAGGGATGATACTTTCCAGAGATAAGATTCTTGATTCTGTATGGGGATTTGATTATATTGGCGGATATCGAAGTGTAGATACGCTTGTGAAGAAGCTAAGAGCGAAGTTAACAAAGGAGTATCCTTACATTAAGACTGTCTATGGTGTTGGATACTGCTTTGATGTGTAAAGGCGTTAGTTAAAATGCAAAGTGCAAAGAGAGGGAGGAGAGCACAATGAAGGTAAAGCGGATAGCAGGTGTAATGGTGGCATTGTTATTATGTGTCTGCCTGCTTACACCAGTTAGTACAGATGCGGCGGCAAAGGTTCGGGTAAGAACAGTAAAGGGAGTAACAAGTTCTTATTCTGGTCGGAAGACATCCTGTTATGTGAATGGTCGCAAGATTGGTTTAACAAAGACTCCGATTTTTAAGAAGTCTGGTGCGTATATGGGACCAGTTGGTGCTATTTTAAAGAATAGCAGACTAAAGGTTAAGACAAAAAGTACTAAGACAACATTGACCTTAACTTACGGACCGAATACGGTTGTATTGAAGGCAGACAGCAGAAAGGCAGTAACGAACGGTGTATCAAGTACGATGGGAGCAGCAGCGATTCATGGAACTTATACAGCCACTGGAAAGAAACGATGGATTGTTCCACTGAACAGTGTCTGTACAAGACTTGGTATCAGTTATAAGTTATCTGGAGGAACAATTCGTATTTCCGGAACAACAAGCAGTGCGGCGAATACAACACCGACAACTACCGAGACAAAGACACCAACAACAAGTACAAAAGCCAAGATTAAGATTGTTATTGATGCAGGACACGGCGGTTCCGATTCCGGCGCAACTGGAAATGGAATGGCAGAGAAGAATTTAACTCTGGCAATTGTTCTTGCAGCAAAGAAATCATTTGATAAAGACAGCAGATTCCAGGTTTCTTACACAAGAACAGCAGATACATATCCAAGTTTATCTCAGAGAACAAACCTGGCAAATAATAAAAATGCGGACATGTTCATCTGTGTTCATATCAATTCTGCGAGTGCATCTGCGCATGGAACAGAAACTTTATGGAGTAAGAGCAGAAATTCTGCAACTAAGAAAAATGGTTTAACTTCCCAAAATCTGGCAAAAGCAATGCAGAGTGCAGCAGTGGCAGCTACCGGATTTACAAATCGTGGATTAGTGGACAGACCAAATCTTTATGTATTAAAGCATACAAAGATGCCGGCATGTCTGATTGAGTATGGATTTATCAGCAATAAAACAGAGGCAAGTCGAATGAAAGCGAATACAAGCGTGTATGGAAGAGCGTTATATAATTCGGTTGTCAATCTGATGAAAAAACAGGGCAAATATTAATACAAGATTATTCATAGAGCATATTGATATTTATGTGAAAAAATCATATAATGGGTATTGGCAAATCTCACAGCAAGATAATATTTTGTGTTGCTGTGAGATTTTTGTGTGAGTAAAACACAATATGTTGTATAAAGTATCATTGCATCATACAAAATTATGTGTTACAATGGCAATACATAATTTTCAGAAATTTATAATTGGAGTGTTGGTATGAAGATCATTAAAAGAAGTGGAATGGAAGTTGAATTTGACCGCAGTAAGATTATCGCAGCGGTTAAGAGGGCAAACAACAGTGTCGTAGAAGCTGAGAAAGTAAGCGATGAGCAGGTAGAAAAGATTGCGGAGAACGTAGAGACTATCTGTGAAGGAATGAATCGCGCACTCAATGTAGAGGAGATTCAGGACTTAGTAGAGAATCAGATCATGAACCAGAAGGCATTCCGTCTGGCAAGTAATTATATTACTTACCGTTATAAGAGAGCGTTGGTTAGAAAGTCTAATTCTACAGATAAGCAGATTTTAAGTCTGTTAGAATGCAATAACGAAGAAGTTATTCAGGAGAATTCTAATAAGAACCCAACGGTCAACAGTGTACAGAGGGATTACATGGCAGGAGAGGTAAGTAAGGATATCACAAGACGTTTTCTTCTCCCACCGGAAATTGTAGAGGCACACGAGAATGGAGTGATTCATTTTCATGATTCCGATTATTTTGCACAGCATATGCATAACTGCTGTCTTGTAAACTTAGAGGATATGCTTCAGAACGGAACTGTGATCAGTGACGTTATGATCGAGAAGCCAAAGAGCTTTTCTACTGCATGTAATATCGCAACACAGGCGGTAGCACAGATCGCAAGTTCTCAGTATGGTGGACAGAGTATTACACTTTCCCATCTTGTTCCTTTTGTCGAAATCAGCCGTCAGAAGTATCGTCGTGACGTTCGTGCTGAATTTGAAGCAGAAGGAATGGAACTGAATGAACAGAAAATAAATGAAATCGCAGAAATGCGTGTAAGAAAAGAAGTAAAACAGGGTGTTCAGGTTATCCAGTATCAGGTTATCACATTGATGACTACAAATGGACAGGCTCCATTCGTTACTGTTTTCATGTATCTTGATGAGGTAGAGGAAGGTCCTGCAAGAGATGACCTTGCAATGATTATAGAGGAAATGCTTAATCAGCGTATCCTTGGCGTTAAGAATGAAAAGGGTGTATATATCACACCGGCTTTCCCTAAGCTGATTTACGTTCTTGAAGAGGACAACATTCATGAGGGAAGCAAGTACTGGTATCTTACAAAATTAGCTGCCAGATGTACAGCAAAGCGTATGGTTCCTGATTACATTTCAGAGAAGATTATGAAGAAGTTAAAAGACGGAAACTGCTATCCATGTATGGGATGCCGTTCTTTCTTAACTGTATATCATGATGAGAATGATAAACCAAAGTTCTATGGAAGATTTAACCAGGGGGTTGTAACGCTGAACTTAGTTGACGTTGCCTGCTCTTCCGGTAAAGATATGAACAAGTTCTGGGATCTTTTTGATGAGCGTCTTGAATTATGTCATGAAGCGCTTAAATACCGTCATAATCGTTTAAAAGGTACACCTTCTGACGTAGCACCTATTCTCTGGCAGAATGGCGCATTAGCACGTCTTAAAAAGGGAGAAACGATTGATGAACTCCTGTACAATGGATATTCAACAATTTCTCTTGGTTACGCAGGTCTTTGCGAGTGTACCAGATATATGACAGGAAAGAGCCATACAGATCCAGAAGCAAAACCATTTGCACTTAAAGTTATGAAACGTATGAACGAAGCATGTGAGAAGTGGAGAAAAGAAAGTAATATTGACTTCAGTCTTTACGGAACACCACTTGAATCCACGACTTATAAGTTTGCAAAATGTCTTCAGGAACGTTTTGGAATCATTCCGGGCGTAACAGATAAGAATTATATCACAAACAGTTATCATATCCATGTGACAGAAGAAATCGATGCATTTGATAAATTAAGCTTCGAAGCACAGTTCCAGGAGCTTTCTCCAGGAGGAGCAATCAGTTACGTAGAAGTACCAAATATGCAGAATAACTTAGAAGCGGTATTAGCAGTTATGAAACATATCTACGATAACATCATGTACGCAGAGCTTAACACAAAGAGCGATTACTGCCAGTGCTGTGGTTATGAAGGAGAGATCCAGATTGTAACTGATGAACATGGAAAGTTAATCTGGGAATGTCCAAATTGCGGAAACCAGGATCAGGCAAAGATGAACGTGGCAAGGAGAACTTGCGGTTATATTGGAACACAGTTTTGGAATCAGGGAAGAACCCAGGAGATTAAGGAACGTGTAATGCATTTATAATTTGCCGCAGGCAAGGGAGCTGTTTATTGTTTAGACAGTATTTTGTCAGATTATCTTCATTTTTCTCTCACAAACTATTCACAAATTTCCAGTATGATAAAGTCATCAAAAAACAACGAATTATTTTTTGATAGATTTTTTTCATACTTTCCTCTCTTAGAACCGTTTAACAGACGGTTCTTTTTTTTGCTTTTTTAACTTAACTCCCCAAAAATCCACAACCTTCTGGCACCGCCCTAGAGCGTGTCTGAAAAATCATTCCTGCAATCTGCACACCTCAATTTACGG
>CAVCBH010000272.1:0-2099 GCA_963600375.1 bacterium
ATAAAAGATATTCCGTCTGGGTTCCCAAATCACCACAACCTTAAATAGTAATTTTGTCCACCGCCAAAGTCAGCCCACAAATGCGCTTTATTTATCTTCCTGTGGGCGTCAGCTTTGCCTGTGGCAAATTACTATTTAATAATGTTAATATGCATTGCTTGTAGCAACGGACATTTTTATGTAAAATATGCTTAGTATACACAAGGAGGGCATAAACTTGTTTAACGAAAACTTAAAGAAACTCCGAAAAGAGAAAGGCTACACACAAGAAGAATTAGCCGCAAAAGCAGGAGTAGTCAGACAAACTGTAAGCAAATGGGAAAAGGGGCTTTCTGTACCTGATGCAGACATTCTTCGTAAAATAGCAGAAACTTTAGATACAGATATAAATATTCTACTTGGCGATGAGATAGCTGTAGATGTTGATAATTTTAATGGACTCAATAGTAATAAGAAAAAGAATATTAATGATAACAACTCAGTTGAAGAACAGCTAACCCAAATAAGTAAACAGTTAACCATAAAAAATAAGCGGAATAGAAAGATATGGAAAACAATGGGAATTGTCTTGTTAATAATCGTGATTTTTAATATTTTTTTAACATTATTTAATACAACAACATCCAAGAGCATTTCAACCTATGAAAGTACGACAGCTATAGAAACGGAAATAAAGGACGAAATAAATTGAGATGTAGAAGATTTCGACTATAAATCGCAAATTCCACCAACTTCTGATTTGATTCAAAAAATCTAGCCAAAGACAGCTTTATAGCAATAAAATAATCTATATCTGTGACTTTAGAGCGAGGATTGGATGTGAGCCGCTCAGCGAACATTCAACCCACAGTGATAGAGTCACAGATATAGATTATTTTATTGCTATGGAGCGTCAATTTAGCCACATTTAAAACAAATCAGAAGAGCAATCTAACTATTCGCGAAATCCAACTTTAACGAATAATTAAAAAAATTTCATTTCCATTACTGTCTGTTCAAGATAATTAAGTCCAAGCCCAAGTTTTTGAAAGGACGTATCCAATGTGGATGCATCCAGTGTTTTTATCTCAAAAAGAAAAACATTTGGATTATTATTTTTATTTTTTAAAAAACTTACTTGCCTGAACTAATATTTTTTTCCTTTTTGAAGAAAATTGTTCTGCATCAAAATGATATTTTTTATTTTGGCAGTCCAGATACTGATAACTGAAAACGCAGTACCCGTTTACTTTTGATTGTTTCTTTAAATAAGAAAGCTCTTTTGTTATTAACGAAGCTTTTTGAAGTTCTTTAAAGTCAGACTCTCCCGAACCATTGCTGCCCATCCGATAAAGCTGCAGACCGATATAAAGTTTTGCGGACGAACTTTGGGTAAGATTTACCCACTGATCCGTTATTTTATCAAAAGGAGCGATCTCATTGGTAAATCCCCAGTAAATCTGTGGCATCAGATAGTCGACATAACCAGCTTCCTTTACCCAGGTGTCAATATCTACATAGTATTCAAGATTACTTCGAAGATTATCGAGATTACCAGCCGGACTGATTCCAAAAGTAATCTTTTCATTTTGTGCCTTCACTGCCTTATAAATTCCAGATACAAGCTGATTTACATTATTTCTTCTCCACTTTGCCAAATCTTCTATATTTATATTATTAGCACTTATATTTTTGGTATTATCCGAACTGGATTTTGTATTTAATGAGTTTGAACCAGATTTCTTTGTGGAAGAAGCGCTCAATTGCTGCTGATATTCGGATGCATCAAATGCCGTTGCTACATTAGTTTCTGTAAAAGAAGGATAAAAATAATCATCCATATGTATCCCGTCAACATCATAATTTTGAACGATTTCCTGTATGCCTTGTATAATAAGATTTCGTACACTTTCTGATGAGGGATTATAATAAAGACTACCTTCGTAGGAAAGAACATTTCTTTTTGTATTTTGAGAGGAAAACCATTTTCTGGCTGGATTTGTTTTGGAAAGACTGCTGATCGAATCTCCAGAAGAAATTCGATAAGGATTAATCCAAGCTTCAATTGCAATGCCTTCCTTATGACTTAACTCTGTCATAATCTTCAAAGGATCATATCC
>CAVCBH010000273.1:0-11773 GCA_963600375.1 bacterium
TTTGCTATGCCCTTTATTTCGTGGCTGTTTTCTACTTACTTGTTTCAAACTTTCCCCTTTCTCTAAGTTTGTAACCCTATCTTAGCAACGATGTGTGATAAATTTGTGTTGTATTTATGGCAAAAATATGGATTTTGCGTTATTTTATATCTTTTTCACACTTTTTTCGCAAATACGTGAAAAGAAATGACCTTGTGAAATGCCTTATTCTATTGTATAATAGGTTAGAAAATTATCCCAGTAAGAGGTATATTGCGCCCTTTTTCCTTATATACCTTTTGCAGGTTGTGGAGGTACACATTTATGATTAAAGAGAATCAAAAATATCTTAACCGGTTCCACGTCGTTCTTGATGCACTGGTCATTTATTGTTCATTCTGCCTTAGTTATTATATTCGATATATATGCCCTCTTTTTAAAGGTATTTTCCCTCGTTACGGTTACTGGCGGCAGCTATGGCAATACCAGGGTATACTTCTTGTTCTAATCCCTGTATACCTTATTTTATATGCAAAGTTTAATTTATATAAACCAAAAAGATTTCAAAACAGTACTTCCGAGTATGCGAATCTTATCAAAGCGAATTCCATTGGAATGGTTTTCTTCTTTATATATATAATCTTTATGAAGATTCCTCATGTTTCTCGAAGTCTCCAGTTAATGTTCTATGTTCTTTCGATGTTGCTTACCATTGCTGAAAGGGCGGCAATCCGTTATGTATTAGAAAGAACCCGCAGAAAGGGCTTTAACCTTAAGCATGTTGCTGTTATCGGTTTCAGTGCAGCAGCAGAAGCTTACATCGATCGTATCAAGTCCAACCCTCAGTGGGGTTACACAATTCACGGTATTTTTGATGATAATCTGAAATCTGACTTTTCTTACCGTGACACTTTCTGTATCGGTAAGCTTAAAGATGTGGAGAAGTTCCTTCAGAGCACTTCCTTGGACGAAGTAGCTATCGCCTTAAGCTTAAAGGAATACTACAAGCTCGGAGATATGGTTTCTATCTGTGAGAAGTCTGGTGTTCACACAAAGTTTGTTCCAGATTATTATAAATTTATCTCCACCAACCCGGTTACAGAAGATTTGAACGGACTTCCGGTTATTAATATCCGTAATGTCCCTCTTACTAATACCGTAAATAAATGTATCAAGCGTCTGATGGATATTTTGGGTTCTATCGTGTGCATTATTCTTTTTTCACCGATTATGGCTGTTGTGGCTGTTCTCGTCAAAAAAAGTTCTCCAGGACCAATTATTTTCTGTCAGGAACGTGTTGGTCTTCACAATAAGCCTTTTAAAATGTACAAGTTCCGCTCCATGGGCGTACAGCCGGCATCCAAAGAGCAAAAAGCCTGGACCGTTCACAATGATCCTCGTGTCACTCCGGTAGGCAAAATCATCCGCAAGACCAGCCTTGATGAACTTCCACAGCTTTTTAACGTACTAAAAGGTGATATGAGTCTGATCGGACCACGCCCGGAACGTCCCCTTTTCGTTGAAAAATTTAAAGAAGAGATTCCACGTTACATGATCAAACATCAGGTGCGTCCTGGCATGACTGGCTGGGCGCAGGTTTGTGGTTTCCGTGGGGACACTTCTATTGAGGGACGTATTGAACACGATATTTTTTATATTGAAAACTGGACATTATCCTTTGATATTAAGATTTTATTTTTGACGGTATTTAAAGGTTTTGTTAACAAAAATGCTTATTAGATATAAAATATACTTTTGCAATCTACTCTGCCTGATTTAAAAGTGATGCAGGGATTCGACAACATTAAATATACTCCTGGAATCTTTCTATTTCTGATTTTGTGAGTACACATAATGTACTCCCGGAATCTTTTTGTACTTGATTTTGTGAGAAGATTTTTTGTCAGTTAAACTCAAATTTTTGAGGCGTACGCGGTGCGTACGTTGATGGAATTTGGGTTTAACTGGCGGAAAATCAGCCGCAAAAGCAAGTGCGAGAAAGACTCCGCGAGTACATATATAATAGAATGGAGGCATATTTATGAAATATGGTTCAATTTACAACACAGATAATCGCGAAAATAACTACTCTCACAGAACTTCCGGCACAGGCAGATCTCCTTCCGATGAAGCGAGTTCTCCGAGTTATTCGTCTGACCAGACATTGAGAACCGATGGACTTCTCCGCAGTTCTTCTCAGGAACGAAAAAGAACTGCGGATTCCTATAAGACTTTTTCTGGAACATCTTCTAACCGAGGTACTTCTGGCAGAGGAAACTCGAACAGGAATTTCTCCACTACAGGAACTACCAACAGAAACCGTTCTGGCAGTGACACTTCTAACAGGAATACTTCCGATAAAGGGACTTCCGGTTATAGTGAATATCAGAATTCTTCCGATACTTCTCCAAGGAAGAAACGTATTTCTAATAGGAGTTCCGTAAGTTACCGCACTGGCCGTACTTCCCACGCTGAGACAGCTCCATACCAGAAGGTTTCCGGAAATTCTTCTGACCACAGAGAAAAGAAGAAACTTCCAACCGATGAGCCTCCTAAAAAGAAACGAGGCTGCCTGTTTCCAATCCTTCTTTTGGTTATTATTATCGCTGTTGTTGCTTTTTTTGCTTTTCGTTTTTCACTAAAAGGTGCATTTTCCAAAATTAAAAAGTACCCTTTAGATAAAACAAGCATCACTGTCAACGACACCGATGCTAATATTAATGATTATCAAAATATTGCCCTTTTTGGTGTAGACAGCCAGGACAATAAAATTAAGGATACCGGTTCCCGTACCGACTGTATTATTATCGCAAGCATTAATAAGTCCTCACACAAAGTAAAGTTGATGTCCATCTACCGTGATACTTATGTAAGTATCGACGGAAAATACGACAAAATTAATGCGGCTTACTCTTACGGCGGTCCTGAACTTGCCCTTCGCACCATTAATCGAAATCTTGATTTAAATATCACAGATTTTGCTACGGTAAACTTTAAAGCTTTGGCTGACGCTGTAGATGTACTTGGAGGTATTCCTCTAACCATCAACTCAGAAAAAGAACTGAAAAACCTGAATGACTACATCGGCAACATGAATCACATCAATGGTGGAAACTCCCCTAAATTTGATAAGGTTGGAACCTATACCTTTGATGGTAACCAGGCAGTTGCCTACTCCCGTATCCGTTATATGGAAGGCGGTGATCACGCAAGAGCGAATCACCAGCGACTTGTTCTTGAGGGCATTATGAATGCCGCCAAAAAGCAGCCACTCAAACTTGGAAAGTTGATCAGCACCGTTCTTCCCCAATGCAAGACCAGCCTGTCTAACGATGACCTTACAAAGTTAACACTTTCTATGGCACGTTCTTCCATTACGGATTCACAGGCTTATCCATTCAAATCAGAAGATGAAAGATACGGCGGTATTTATTACGGTTTCCCAATCACCGCCAAATCTAACGTAGTCAAGGCACACGAGTATCTATTTGGTACGAAGAATTATGAACCAACGGAGGAACTTCAGAAGATTAGCGCAAAGATAAAGATTGTAACGGATGATCTTGGAATCACAGAATAACTATTTAATTCATTAATCAACAAACAGCTCCCGGTAGAGAGAAGAGACCCTATATTTGTGGCCTTAGAACAAGGGTTGGATGTTCGCCTTTGCGCTCACATCCAACCCACAGCGATAGAGTCACAAATATAGGGTCTCTTCTCTCTACCGGAGCGTCTGTTAATCAATAAACTAAACAGTAATCAATCATTCTTCGTAATAATTAAACTTCGGTGTTGCCTGTATCTGGCAAGATGCTCTCATTGTTCTTCTGTTTTTGTGGAGAAGGACATTTATGAGAAGCATTTCTCCATTGTCTACCATTTCTTCGATATCCTCTTCTGTTACTTCCTCGTAATCTTCTGTAATCATATCTGCATATTTTAATTCGAGATACACATCACACATATTTCCAAGAGATTCATGGTACTCGATTTCTGCCGGGTCAAGTTCGCTTTCGCTTTCTACCTGTGCATAACCATAAGACATGATAATTGGAATACCTAATTCTTTTGCAAGCTTGCGGATTCCGTCCATAAGTGGCTTCATATCTTCAGAATCTTCTACAGAAAGAATATTTTCAATATTATCAATAAATACAACTGGCTTATGTGCGCCTTCTGTTACAATGGAACGAATCAGTTCTTCTAAGATAGCGCTTGCAGATGCATCTTCCATATTCTCTACATATTCAGATACCGCTTCCTGATCGAGTACAAAAAGATGCTCGCTGATTCGACCTCTGTACCAGTTTAATTCGTCTTTTAAGGAGTGGATATCTGCACCCTTTTCTCCAGTCATGATCGCCATAGCTGATACCGCTTTATCTTCATCTTTCTTATTCATCTCATAACTAAGACGGGAAATAGTATCTACCATAAGGTCATAGCGGGAAAGTTCTGTTGAAATGTACAATACATCAACTCCACTTTCTGCTGCTCTGTCTGCAATCTGCTGCATAAATCCATTTTTCAGATACTGTGGCATGGAATCTACAAAATAGCTTCCTTTATGAAGTCCGTAACGAAGCATTGCATCTAAGCGCTTAAATCCTGTACTTAACTTACGATTCTCCTGTGTATCCACGATATATTCTTCAAATTTATCCATGAAACTTGCAGAATTCTTTAAAACAAATGGATTACGTATGCTTACCTGAAATTCTTTTTCTTCTACTTTTTTTCCCGTTGGGATAACTGCTGTAAATTCTCTTTCTTCTTTCTCAGGAACTGCTTTTTCTTTTCGTTTTACTATATTTTTGTGTTTTCTGGAATGTAAGCCATGTTCACTGTGAGAAGACTTCTTCACATGAGCAGATTTCATTTCCTTCTTCTCAGGTCTTGTCTTCTCTACCTGAATGTTCTCTTCTGATTCAGAAATATATTCTGCCGATTCGCCTGTTTGTCCTGAAACATTCTGTGTGGATTCTTCTGTAGTATCACCTGCTTTCTCTGCAGAATTTAAATGCTCGAAAGCCTGCGCACAGGATGTCTCGGAGTTTTCAGTTAATGTCTCAGCGTTTTTGTCTGAAACTTCTGATTTATTGCCTGCATTTTCTGATGTTCTTTCTACTGTCTCTGCTTCTTCTACATCCTTCGCTGTTTCTTGAGATACATCAGTTGTTTCAGCTCCAGATGTTTCTGTTGATTCTGCTGTTTCTTCTAAGCTTTCTGCATTTTCCATTGAAGTAACTTTTTCTTCTTCTGAAATAGCTTGTTCCTGATTTGCTTTTGCTCCTTCTTTCCTATCTTCTGAAGCAGTTTCTTCCGCTGACTCTTTATCTGCCTTTTCACTTATTTCTTCAGATTCTGCTGAACTTTCTTCTTCCAGTTCTTCCTCTACAAAATCCTCATCCATAGCAAGCTCTAATTCTCTTTCTAAGTCATCCTCATCAATATCTTCCAAATCGTCCAGATTATCTTCTTCTGTATCCAATGCAGAAACAACCGCTTTTTTCTTTTTACCATTCTCCTGCTCTTCAAGCCATGCATCTAAGGCAACCTCAGAGCCTGCCAATTCAAGTAAAAGCATTCTCTTTGCACGTTCATATACTTCGCCTTCTAATCCAAGAGAAGCAAGATTCTCTAAAGCTTCATCAATCTCTGCCTGGGTATGCTCGCCAAGAACTAATTCGCCTGGATCAACATATTCATATTCTTCCTCATCTTCTGCTTTACTTTCAACTGAAGCAGTCGCTTCTGTAGAGTTTTCTGCGATTTCCTGTGACTGTTCTTCTACGTAAGCAGCTTCTTCTGACTTCGATATCTCCGGTTCTCCTTCTTGTCGATTCTCTGATGCCTCTTCTGCTTCCACTTTCTGTTCCAAGTCAGATTCTGATTCAGTTTTTACCTCAGCTTCTGATTCTTTTTCTTCACTTTCGCCCTGCATCACTGCTGTATCCTCTGCGTTTGTTTCCTGCTCTGCGTCTGACTGCTTTGTGGCTGTCTGTCCTACATTCTCATCCTGTCTGAACTTTTCTTTTAATGCTTCGATTGGATTGCCTTCTTCTTCCTCGTCTAAATCAAGTTCATCAAAGTTTAAGTCCTCTTCTCTAAGTTCGTCTTCTGCTTCTGGCGTTGCCAGTGCCTTTTTCAGTGCTGCGATTTCCTGTGCCTCTTTTGCGATTTCTACTGCAGATTTTGTCTCTTTTTTCTCCTGTGGTTCCGGTTTTGCAGCCTGTTGTGCTGCTCTTGCAAGATCTACAGCAGATAATGGCTGTGCGGTCTGGGACTCTTCTGCCGCAACGGTTTGTGCCTCTGGCTGTGCTGCTCCACCACCAGTTACACTGACAGCAGCACTACTTCCTGCATTTCCATTACCAGCTTCAAAAGCCATTGTTGCAGTTTCTGTTTCTGTCATTACTGCCACATTCTGCTGTTCTGGTGCAATATTAACTTCTTCGGATGAAGTATCAGAAGTATTTCTGGAAATAACCTCTCCAATGAGAGATTCCATATCTTCCTGACTTACGTTTCCTCCACTCTGGCTCATCAGCTGCTTTAAATTTTCAAAAATTGTCTCATTGATTTTATCCAGATCCGCATTGGCATCTTCCGATAAAATCATGTCTGCATTCTCCTGCACAACTTCCTGACTGATCATACGAAGCATATTATCAGAAAATGCCGGAGTTGCCGAAGGCTGTGACGCTTCCTGTTCAGAATCTGCAGCACCATTTCCAGTCGCTGACTGTGCTGTCTCTGTCGCTCCCTGACCTGCTGCCGCCTGCTGCGGTACAATGCCGACTTCTTTCTTCACCTCATCAGATACATCTCCAATATCTTCTGGGGCAACACCTGCTGCAAGCTGTTTTTCTTTATACAGTTCTCGCTCTATCTCTAATTTTTCTTCTGGTGATAAGTCCTCATAATCCTCAAATGATACAAGCTCATCGCTGTTCTTTTCCATATAATTCAAGATTTCCTGCTGATGAAGCGCAAATTCCATCGGATCCTTTCCACGCTTTCTCGCTTCTTCCATAAGACGCTCCGCTCTCTTTTCCGCTTCAAGCTTCATCTGATCTTCTTCTCTGGCCTTTGCGATTGCCTCGGCTGCTAACTGGGAAGCAGACTTTGTTTCTGGCATCTGCATCTCTTTTGGCTCATACTCTTCCTTCTGATGCGCCTCTTCATCTTTATCCACTGCTGCCTGTGCAAGTTCCCAGGCAGAAACCGGTCTTCTTCTCTGTTCTTCTAATGCACGTTCCTCTGCTTTGTTCGCCTCATCTTCTGCGAGCATCTCTGTTGCAGTCTTCTCTTTTCCATAGCGAACCTGAGAACGGTCAAATGGATATTCTACCTTCGGATCATTTAATCCCATCATCTGCATAAAATTATTATAAATTAAATCGTTAAGGTTCGCTGCCTCCTGATGATTCACATCATCCTGTCCGAACATGTCATACATATTTCCATTGCCATAGTCCTCAGCAGAATAACTGTCTTCACCTGCTGTTAAAGTACCCTCATTCCCGGATTCAGACTGTAATCCAAACTGTGCCTCTGCTTGTGTCTCTGGCTGTAATCCGGCCTGTTCCCCCGGCTGAATTCCTCCTTGAGATTGCATGAAAGATTCCAACATTGAATTTTCCGGCTGCACTGGATGCTGTGCTTCTTGTTCAAAAACAGACTCCTGAGCTGGCTGAGACTGCTGCATCGTTTCCTCTCTTCTTCCACCATTTCTAAGACGTTCTTCTATCATATTTACTGCGGAAGCTGCTCTTTCGGAATCATCCATCTCCTCAAATGTCTTTGGAGGAAAAATATCAGGAGCAAGTGATTCTGCCATCTTCTGAATAGCATCTGACAGTTCCTGCTGTTCTTCTGGTTCTTCCGGACGCCCGGTAATATTCAACGCCATCTCTATAATATCATTAATATCAAATGGCCTCTCTTCACTTCCTTCGGTTGCACTATGCTGGGCCCTTGTCACATCCAACAATGCCTTAATAATATCTTCCATTATAATTAACCTCCATTACCTATTCTGTCTGTTTAGATTATGATTTAATTTCTAAATTTCAATAAAGATATTTTAACACCTTTATGCGATTATTACAAACAACTATTGCATTATTACACATTTTCCGTCAATTTCCTTCAATTCCTATAAAAAATTGTTCTGCACATTGATTTTTTTAACTAATTCTGAGATACTATAGATATCTTATTACAGATACTACCGTATCATCGAACGAAAGGAGAATTTCTTTGAAAACTTATATTGATTTACATATCCATTCTACAGCTTCTGATGGTACATTTTCCCCAACAGAAATTGTAAATGACGCTTTAAAACTTGTGGGTAAGGAGAATCCTGTTGTGATTGCCCTGACCGATCATGATACCGTTGCCGGAACAGAGGAATTTCAGAAGGCTGCCGCCAAACACAAAGACCGCCTTACCGCTATCTCTGGAGTCGAAATTTCTACAGACTACCACGGTGTGGAAATTCATGTTCTTGGTTACAATATCGACACAAAGAATAAGGCACTTCTTGATCGTCTCGCAGTCTGCCGCGAAAGTCGCGACGGACGTAACGCAAAGATTATCGAAAAGCTTCAGGAGCAGGGTTTTAATATCTCCATGGAGGAAATTCAGCCTGATAAACCTGGCGAAACCATTGCCCGTCCACACATTGCAAAACTTCTCATGAAAAAGAAATATGTCTCTTCTGTTCAGGAAGCATTTGACAAATATCTTGCAGAAGGAAGATGTTGCTATGTAGAACGTATTATGCCGACACCGCAGGAGGCAATCGAGCTTATTAAAAACAGTGGCGGTGTTCCTGTTCTCGCTCATCTTATGTTCTACAAAAAGTTAGACTCCGCTCAGAAAGAGACTCTGGTTCGTGAACTAAAAGAAGCTGGTCTGGTTGGCATTGAAGCTTACTATAATACCTATACTCCAGTAGAACAGGAATACGTTGCAGGTCTTGCAAAACAGTGGGGTCTGATTAAGACAGGGGGAACGGATTTCCATGGTCAGAACAAACCACATATTTCTTTGTTTAAGGGACAGGGGGAGATGGAAGTACCGGAAAAGATTCTTTCAGAATTTTTGAGTAGACTCTGATTTGTGAGGCTGTGGAACAGACGCTCCTAAAGAGAGCCGCTACCCTATATTTGTAGCCTTAAAGCGAGGATTGAATGTGAGCCCAAAGGCGAATATTCAACCCACAGTGATAGAGTCACAAATATAGGCTATCTGCTCTCTCTTGGAGCGTTTGTTTTGCTACGCAAATCAGAAGTCAATTCACTTTCCAGTTTGCAAAAATATCCGAGAATTCTTTTAAAAATTCATAAGATATTTTTATCTCGCTATCTGTTTCTGTTTTATCCTCTTCCAATATCGGCCACGGATTACAGCCGCCTGCGCTTTCACCGACCTGCTCCATTGTAAAAGAGTTACCGCAGTTCTGGCATACGAGTTTATCACCTTCTTGTTTATAATATCCTTTTCCGGAATCATAGCAGATTTGGCAAGTGTTGAATGCAGTGCGGATAGTTTCTTCGGAATCTTTTACTGCAATGACTTCCATCTGTGTGCCATCTACTTCCACTGGATAGAAAGAAGCTTTTTCTGATACTTCTTTTACTGGTATTATCAGATTTTCGCCTGATGCTATTTTTTGTGTAGAATTTGTAGATGATGCACCTTTAGTATCTGCTTTTCCTTTTCCACATCCTACGAACATTGTTAAAGATACTATTGTCATCATCATAATTATAATGTGTTTTTTCATAAATAACTCCTTCCTTAAATGCATTTTTATCCATTCGTTTCTTTATCAATTTTCTAGCTAAAAAACATGAAAATATGCTGATATATTATTTACAAGCGTAGCCTTTAAATCAATCACATAATTTTATATATCTCATTATTTTCACATCATTTCTTTCATATCTTTTAGAACAGATTAAAACACATTCTGTTAATCAGCTTTTCACATATATTTTCCCTGTAATCATTCCCATCCAACAGCTATAGGTATAGGTTCCTGCCTTTTCGGGGGTGAATTTGATTACATTCTTACCGGATTCAAAGGTGTGCTCCTGATTAAAATCCTGTAAAAGTATTTTGTAATTACATCCATTAATATTTTTTTCAGATGCATTAATCGTCCATTCTACTGGTTCACCAGCCTTTACTGTAATGTCGGGATACTGACCAGATTCTAACGTGCTTGAAACGTATTGGACTCCATTTTTCTCTACCGCTACATTTGCGTTATCTGCTTGCATCTGTCCATTTTCTTTGGGTGAAAAAATGCCTGCAACTTTTGTATCAAGCCCTGACAGAGAAGTTCCCTGCATCATCATAGATAATCCCATCACGACTACAAGCATCGCCCCGACTCTTAATACCTGCCTTGTAAAATGCTTTCCAAGAGCCGAAATCACAGAACCAAATCCCAACATCAACGGAACCGTCCCTAAACTAAAACAAAACATAGAAAAGGCTCCTGTAAACATATTTCCTGATGCAAGTGCTACAATCTGCATGGATTGAAGTGGACCGCAAGGCATAAAGCCGTTACATAGACCTATGATAAATGGTGTTTTTCTTTCTCCTGATATTTTTTTATGAAAAAACGGAATCAGTTTTTTATGGAAAAATAGAGTCTGTATTTTTTGCAGCTTACTGGTTTTATGGAGCCTACTGGAATGATTTTTCAAACAACTTCTAAACCTCTGAAAAATCCCAAGCATATTTACTCCCATAATTACCATAATGATTCCCGCAAATAATTTTAAACTTCCCTGTAATAAAGAAGAAGATTGCAAACTACCACCAATTCCTGCCAGACTTCCTACCGTACCAAATACTCCTCCAATAACAGTATAGGAAACAACACGTCCCATATTGTACATCAAAGTATTTTTGAACATTTTCCTACTAATGTCTTTCGATGCTTCTCTCTGCAATGTCTGCGATAAGTTAATCCCGCCACACATAGCAATACAATGTACCGAAGTAATGAATCCTATCACGAAAAGCATTCCATAACTCATACTTGCATCTGCCAAAGAATCCGGTGCAAGCCGATTCAATATTCCAAAATGCTGTAAAAACAAAAATACAACTAAAATTACCGCCAGCTCCCAAACCGCTCGCAATACAACAGCTTTTCGAGAGTTTGCTTCAGATTTCGCATCATATCCCAAATCATTTATGATACGAAGAATTTCCTGCAACGTAATTTTATTCGCATCATACAAAATGTCTGCCACTCCTGTTTCATAGGAAACTGCTACTTCTTTAATCTCCACTCTTTTTCTCAAACAATTCTCTATCTTCTTCTGACAATTTATACAAGTCATCCCGTCAATATATAATTGCCTGCGTTCCATGATACTCCCCTTTCCAGCAAGTAAAATCTGCAAAAATACTTTTTAACTCTTCTTAACCTGCATGATTATTTTCTTCATGTTCGAAAATAAAATCTCCAAAAACAACATTAAAATCTTTTTTAAGCAGAAAAAAACTGTTACAATAGACTTTCTTCTATCATAACAGTTTCAACCTACTATTTTAATAGGTTTATTATATAAAACCTTATTCTCACTGTCAATATTTTTACCGTATTTCACAAAAACTTCATTTGTTGAGGCAATTAAACAGACGAAGTCTGAGAATCCAATTCTCTATATTTATGATTTTCGTCGCTACGAGAAGTCGTCTTCTAGAGCGTGTCTGAAAAATGCTTTCTGCAAGATGTGCATCACAATTTGCG
>CAVCBH010000274.1:0-3956 GCA_963600375.1 bacterium
ATCTCCCGCAAATTGTGATGCACATCTTGCAGAAAGCATTTTTCAGACACGCTCAAAACATTTATGTTTCATCTGAAAATTCTTTTATCAATTGATAAATAATTAGTGAGCGTTAATCTTAATCTCTTCTGTTGTTTCAATCGCTGTCTTCATCAGCGCATCAATGCAATCATCAAGATTTCTCTCAGAACGTTTAATCACATCTAATCTTGGCTTTGTTACCGGATGTTTTGCCACAAAGATTGTACAGCAGTCTTCGTATGGCAGAATGGAGGTCTCATAAGTTCCGATTTTTTCTGCCACTTTTACGATCTCATTTTTATCCAGTCCGATACATGGACGGAATACCGGCATCTGGCACACTTCATTAGTTACATAAAGGCTGTGCATTGTCTGGCTGGCAACCTGTCCGATACTCTCACCTGTAACGAGAGAAAGACAGTTATCCTGATTTGCGAAATGCTCTGCAATCTTCATCATATAACGGCGCATAATAATTGTCAGCTCGTCATGCGGACATTTCTCATAGATTGCCATCTGAATATCGGTAAAGTTTACAACGTGTAAGTTAATCGGTCCTGTATATTTTGCAATCTGTTTTGCAAGATCTACTACCTTCTGTTTTGCCCTCTCACTTGTGTATGGTGGTGCATGGAAGTATGTTGCGTCAATACTTACGCCTCGTTTGGAAATCATGTAGCCAGCTACCGGGCTGTCGATACCACCGGAAAGAAGAAGCATCGCTCTTCCGTTTGTTCCAACAGGCATTCCACCTGGCCCCGGAATCTCTCTGGAATAAATGTATACTTTATCACGAATCTCTACTGTAAGAAGAACATCTGGATTGTGTACATCTACACTTAAATCCTCAAACTTCTCTAATAACCTCTCACCAAGACGGGCTGCTACTTCCATAGAGGGAATCGGGTACTTTTTATCTGCTCGTCTTACAAGCACCTTAAAGGAAAAATGCTTATCTGCATAGTCTTCATCCATATAGTTTTCTACAACTTCTGCAATCTTTTCAAAGTCCTTGTCCTCTTCTACTACGATCGGGCAGATACCTGCGATACCAAATACATGACTCAGGCTTTCTACTGCCTCATCAAAATCATATTCTTCATTTGCATGTACAAAAATACGTCCGGATTCTTTTCTGATAGAAAAGTCTCCTACTGGTTTTAATGCATATTTCATCTGACGAACAAGGGCATCTTCAAAGAAACGACGGTTATTTCCCTTGATTCCGATTTCTGCATATTTAATCAAAAATGCTTTGAATTCCATAAATGTCTCCTTTTCATAATTTTTAGCTGTCCAAAATCATTTAAATCTCTAATGAAATATTCTCTTATAATTTCTTATAATTCAATAAAGAATTCCTTTTTCAAGTAAATTCTGATTTCTCTCTGCTACTTATTTTTACTTACTTTTTATAAACTATTATTGTTATAATCTAACGATCTAACTTTATTTATATAATCCTGCAATCGAAATTCTATCTTCTTGTAAATCTTCGAAGCATTGGCAATAACTCTTTTAACGCTTCGACGCAAATATCTGCTTCCTCTACTGTATTAAAAATAGAAAAAGAAAAACGAAGCGTAGACTCATAATATTCCTTCGTAAGACCAATACCCTTTAATGTCCCGCTGACCTCCGGTTTATTGGAAGAACAGGCAGAACCTGCAGAAACATAAATCTCGCGTTCTTCTAATGCATGTAAAAGCACCTCGCTTCGCACACCTAAAAAGCTGATACTTGCTACATGTGGCGCTTCCCCGGAATTATCCTGCACATCTGGAATCTCTTCCATAACTCGCTTGATAAAATGGTCTTTTACCTCTCTGATATGGGAAATCTTTTCTTCATGATTCTCATAAATCAATTCGGCTGCCTTGCCAAGTCCTGCGATTCCCGGTACATTTTCCGTTCCAGAACGCATTCCTTTCTGCTGGTTTCCACCCCAGATAATCGGCTTAATCTTTGTTCCATTTTTAATATAAATGAATCCGATTCCCTTTGGTCCATGAATCTTGTGACCACTTACAGAAATCATATCTGCCTTCCATTTCTTAGGATAACAGTTTAACTTTCCATATGCCTGAATACAATCGGTATGGAATAAAATCTTCGAATCAAAAGACTTTACAATCTTTCCAATCTCTTCAATTGGCTCAATCGCACCAATCTCGTTATTCACACACATAATGGAAACCATCAGTGTATCTTTACGAAGCGCCTTCTTTAACGCCTCCAAATCAACAATACCATGCGCATCCACTGGCAAATACGTTACCTCAAATCCCTCATCTTCTAAAAAAGATAATGGATTATAAACAGAAGCATGTTCAATACAGCTTGTGATGATGTGCTTACGTTCTCTCTTATTGGCAAATGCAGTTCCAATCAGTGCAAGGTTATTCGCTTCCGTACCGCCGGAAGTAAAATAAATCTCCTTCGGGTCAACTTTCAAACTCTTTGCGATAATCTCTTTCGCATGATTGACATACTTCTCTGCATCAAACCCTTTCATGTGCATAGAAGATGGGTTCCCATACTCTTTCTCAAGTACCTCATCCATAATCTCACGCACCTGCGGCAGCGCCCTTGTGGTCGCTCCATTGTCAAAATAAATCTCTGACATTCCTATTTACAACTCCTTCAAAATATATGTTTTGTCTTATTGTTCTTTTCTCGCTCAAAAAAATAGCCATAAAGAATGGCACAATCGTATATTACCATAACATAAAATGAGGGAGAAGTAAAATGGATTTTGCGGATAAACAGACGAAAATGAAAAAGGATACTGCCCACAAGCTGTAAAAATAGTCGTTCGAGCAAAATGCGCAGTCGCATTTTCACTCACTCCGATAGTACATCTTGTGGACAGTATCCTTTTTCATTTTCTGTTTTTTGGCTCTCCAAAGTCATTTTACTGGCTGTTAGAGAAGGTGTGGTTAAAAAATAATAAGTTTAAGCATTATGATTCTTTTATCTTATATGCCTACTTTACCTTAACTTTAAAGGTTGCTTTTTTGTTACTTCCGTCGGTTGCCATCGCTGTGATTTTTATAGTTTTTCCTTTGGCAGTCTTTTTGGTTTTGACTACACCTTTGGCGTTGACGGTGGCATATTTCGTGTTGGAAGATGTCCACTGTAACTTTTTGTTTGCTTTTTTCGTGGCAGTTACGTTTGCTTTTAATTTTAAGCCTTTTCCTGCTTTGACAGTTTTGGCTCCGGTAATTTTTACTTTCTTTACGATTCCTTTCATGGAAGTAATCTTCCAGGATGCGGAAACCTTACGGCCATCCGCTGCCGTTGCCGTAATCGTTACCTTTTTGCCACCTGTTTTCTTTTTCACGGTAACAACGCCATTTGCATTTACTGTTGCTACTTTTGGATTCGAGGAAGTCCATACTATTCTTTTATTTGTTGCTGTATTTGGATAAACTGTAGCTTTTAAATCAACTTTCTTGCCCTGTGCAATCTGTTTGGAAATTCCGGCAATTTGAATAGAACTTACTTTTATCTGATGATTTGAAACATTATTTGTTTTCTCGTTCTTTTTCGTATCATCCGGATTTGGCTTATCCGTTGTATCGTCTTTCTTTGAATCATCCGGATTAACTGGTTTTGTTTTATTCCATGAGAATTCCAGATATCCTGTATTATCCGCGGTTTCCTGCTCTTCTTCTTTTGGTGCAACAACACAGATTAAAGACGCGGTTCCTTCTTCTCCCTCTAATGCATCCGCAGGAATGGTGTATGTCTTTGTAACTGTTTCTCCCACAGGTAATGCTGGACCTTCATCAGAGTAAATCGGCGCATCTTCTTCGGAATTAAGATAAAATACGATAGAAGAACCTGTAATTGCCTCGTAACCACTGTTTGTCATTGTAACTGCAACCTGATTATTCTCTTTTTGTTCTACATTTGTAATCTTTATATTAGCA
>CAVCBH010000275.1:0-4633 GCA_963600375.1 bacterium
GTAAATTGAGGTGTGCAGATTGCAGGAATGATTTTTCAGACACGCTCTAGGATATTTTATGCTGATGCACAGACAAAACAGAAATAACAAATTTACAAGGCTCCTCCCACCTCCCAAGGGAAGAGGGTTTCCGCCTATGACAAACGAAAGGATTTTAATTATGAAAATCGTATTTTTAGACGCAAAAACTATCGGAGATGATATTGATTTATCTGCTTTTAAAACGCTTGGAGAGTTTGTAACTTATGACTATTCTACTCCAGAAGAAGCTGCGAAGCGAACTGTCGATGCAGATATCATTTTGACGAACAAAGTGCCAGTCAATGAACAGACTGTTGGTAACGCAAGTAAATTAAAATTCGTCTGCGAAACTGCAACCGGAACAAATAATCTCGATAAAGGCTATCTGGAAAGTCGTGGAATCGGCTGGAAAAATGCTGCCGGATATTCCACCAATGCCGTAGCACAGCATACTTTTGCTCTGCTTTTTTATCTTATGGAAAAGCTTCGCTACTATGATGACTATGTAAAATCTGGAGAATATGTTTCCTGCGAAAGCTTTACACATTTTGCAGAATCATTTGCTGAAATAAATGGAAAGACCTGGGGTATTGTCGGACTTGGTTCTATCGGAAGAAAAGTAGCGGATATTGCCTCCGCTTTTGGTGCAAATGTCATCTATTATTCCGCTTCCGGCCGTCCGGGACAGCCGGGGTATCATCAGGTTGACTGGAATACATTACTTGACGAATCCGATATTATTTCTGTTCATGCCCCTCTAAATAGTTATACAGAAGATCTTATGAACAAAGACGCATTTTCCAAAATGAAAAAAGGCTGTATTTTCTTAAATCTCGGACGTGGCCCAATCGTAAATGAAAATGATCTGGCCAATGCCCTGAAACATGAAGAAATCGCCGCTGCTGGCCTTGATGTTCTTTGCGAAGAACCGATTTGTTCCGATAATCCGCTCCTCGCAATCAAAGACAGCCGCCGCCTGCTTATCACACCACATATGGCGTGGGCAAGTAAAGAGGCACGCACAAAGTTGATGGAGATTAGCTTTAACAGTATTAAAGAATATTTGGATATTAAGTAGACCGATTTCATAGACCGATTTGGTTTTAATATGTCAGTTTTATTCGTTGAATGAGCAGAGAGTGCTGCAACAGCCAAAATCAGCTTTCCAAGAGAGGCTATTCCTTATTTGAATGTTCTTTACCTGACAAAACAGACGAATTCCTGACCATTTCTTAGATATTCTCTATCTGCCAGTCAATCGGTTCTATTTCATGAAACCGCAGAAATTCATTTGCCTGACTAAAATGTCTGCATCCAAAAAATCCCCGGTACGCAGATAACGGGCTCGGATGCGGTGCTTCCAAAATCAAATGCTTTTGATTCGTGAGCATCGGTTTCTTATTCTGTGCCGGTCTTCCCCAAAGTAAAAATACGATTGGTCTGTCCTGTGCGTTCAGCACACGAATCGCCGCATCAGTAAATTCTTCCCATCCAATTCCTCTGTGAGAATTTGCCTGGTGCGCCCGAACCGTAAGTACCGTATTGAGTAACAGAACTCCCTGTTTTGCCCACTTTACAAGATATCCGTTATTCGGAATATAACATCCAAGATCATCATGAAGTTCCTTATAAATATTCACCAGTGATGGTGGAATCTCCACTCCCGGCTTCACTGAGAAGCTCAGTCCATGTGCCTGTCCATTGTTGTGATATGGGTCCTGTCCAAGAATGACGACCTTAACATCCTTTAATGGGGTCAGATGAAATGCATTAAAAATCTCATCTGATGGTGGAAAAATCTCCCTCGTTCTATACTCTTCATTTATCTTCTTATAAAGTTCTCTGTAATAGGGTTTTCTGTACTCTTCCTTCAGGGCTTCTGCCCAATCATTATTAATCGCTGCCATTTCTTATCCTCGGTTTCTTTCAGGTATTTTTCTATAGCCTTAATTATATCTCATGACTGAAAACAGTGCAACAGATTCAAAAAATTCCTATAAGAGCTTACCTTGATATCTTATATATACCACACTTTCATGAAATATTAAAAATTTTTTAACTGACAAAAAAAGATGCTGCACTATTTTTAAATGTGTTCAAACACGCTCCCGTACAACATCTCTTTTCATTTTATATTCTAAGTGTATGTTTCTCACTCTCACCTGGACCAAATCCAAGCTTGTCATACTCTGCCTTCGCTACTTCCCACGGAAGAACATCTACAGGTTCCTTGAGATAACTTAAAATTTCAGCGATACCTTCCCCTGTATATGCACTGGTAAAAAATATCTTCTTACATCCTGCAAGACGCAGCCACTCTGCCGCCATCTCTGGATTCGCTGCCCAGTGATCACACTTGGTAACAACGCCCACAACTTCACGGTTACTTACAGATACTACATTCGGTGGATAAAGAGAAAATGGTTCGATCGCACTCATTAAAAGTCCGATAATATCCGCCTCACATCCATAAACTGCCAAAGCCCCTGACAACTGTTTCGTCTCTGCGTACTCACCCGGTGTATCGATAATTACATCGAAGTTATTCACATACTGCGTCTTATGATAAGTAATCGGTTTACCCTTCATCGCCTGCATTATCGTAGTCTTACCCGATTCACTACGACCAACAAACATTATTTTGCGCATATAACCACCCTGTCTTCCCACTTCTCGTCTGATTTATGCTTTTTGTTCATTCAATCATGTTGCTGTTGATATATCACGATTGCCATTCTATTTCTTAGTAACAGGACATGTAGCATATCCTAAATCATTCTGGAAATAATGGATAACAGCCTTAACAGCAGATTCTACTGCAGAAATACGTCCTGTCAGAATTAAAGTACCGCTGAAACGGTCTACAAATCCCAGATAAACGTCCCCACTCTTGATAGCGATATCTGCACCGATTACAGCAGATTCACTTGGAGTAACTGTGATGATACCGATAGCAGAACGGTCAAAATCAATATCTGGGTTCAATCCTAACTTACGATATACGATTGGCTTAGGGCTTGTAATAACATGAGCCAGTGTGATCTGTCTTCCAGGCACAGTCTCCTGGATAATACGTAATCTTCCTTCTGTGTCCTTTGGTAATAATTCTTTGATATCCATAACTTCAGCTCCTTTAATTCTTATTTATGTCCATCATTACACTCATAATAATGGCATCACACCAAAAATTGGCGCAAATGCACTTCTATGTGAACATTATATCACACCCATTTTGAACATTCTATGAAAAAATTGGACAGTTCATGGGATTAGTTGGCACTTTCTTGATAATTCTCACAAAAAAGAGTAAAATATCAACGGGAAAAAGCAACAGATTGCAATACACTTTAAACATTTTTAAAAAGAAGAGAAAACATATCCATTTTTATCTATACTTTATCATATAAGAATTTTAAAGTATAAAGATATCTATATGAGGCTAAGATAAAATGCTCGAAATGTTGTAAGTTACAAGCTGAAGAATGTTGCACGATATAATTAAAACATACTTTGCAGAAAGGAACTAATTTTATGAATACAATGCAGTCAAATCCACAGGATACTTTAAAATCACTTTCTTTATCTTTTGAGGTTTTTCCTCCCAAAAAATGGGAAGACTTTCCTGAATTATATGAGACACTTGATGAGTTAAGGGGATTACATCCAGAATTTATAAGCTGTACCTATGGTGCAGGTGGAAGCAACAGCAAAAAAACTGCTGAAATCGCCTCCCACATTGAAAATGAACTGAGAATCCGCTCGATTGCTCACCTTACCTGCGTAGCTTTAACAGAAGAAAAACTTTTATCCACAATCGAAAATTTCAGAAATGCCGGAATTCACAGCGTACTTGCTCTTCGTGGGGACAAACCATTTGATATGAGTGAGGAAGCTTTTGCGAACCGCCAGTACAAACATCCATCTGAAATTATTCCAATTTTAAAGAAATCTGGATTCCGTGTCGCTGCTGCCTGCTATCCAGAAAAGCATTATGAGGCACCTACCATGGAAGAAGACCTTCACTGGCTTAAATACAAAGTAGAGCAGGGTGCTGATGCTTTGATCAGTCAGCTTTTCTTTGATAATGATGCTTTCTACCGTTTTATGGATGCCGCTGACCAGAAGGGAATCACCGTTCCTGTTCATGCTGGTATCATGCCAATTACCAGTGCGAAAATGATCAACACTACAATCAATCTATCCGGTGCCAGCGTTCCAAAGGCACTCTCTGATTTAATCGCAACTTACGGAGAGAATCCTTCCGATATGCGAAAGGCTGGAATTGAATATGCTGCAAGGCAGATTAATGATCTGGCAGAACAGGGAATGCATTATGTGCATATTTATACGATGAATCACAGTGAAACTGCCAAGGAAATCTGTCAGCTGATTAAATAGGGATTTTTACTGGCAAAGCTGACGTTCCCGAAGAGAGAAGATCAGATGTGCGCCTTTAAGCGAACATTCCACCCGCAGTGATATAGTCACAGATAGAGATTCTTTTGCTTTTCTTCGGTGTTCGTTTGTCACAAAAATAAAAAGAGCCAGCAAAGTGCGAAGCACTTCACTGGCTCTTTTTTATATCATATACCTTCAAAACCACACACAAACT
>CAVCBH010000276.1:0-7225 GCA_963600375.1 bacterium
TCATAATACCACGGCAGATACATGGTGCTGTCTTGCTGTAGCAGATAGGCGTTCCGTTATCTTTTGTATATCCCTCAAGACCAGAAGAACCACCAAAAACAAAGGAGCCATGTTTTGTCTGATGTCCGTAAAAATCTGCCTCTGCTGTTCCAAGCATCTGATCAAACATCTTAGGTTCTGCTTCCGTAACCAGTGCCTCAAGCATCGCTTTCTGCATCGGAATATCAATTCCGACGGTTGCTGCGATTGCTCTTGATTCATATCCTGCCGCAAGAACTACGGTTTCCCCTTCAAAAATATCACCTGACGCACAGACTACCTGACGAAGCTTTCCTTTTATTTTTCTTAATTCTACCACCTTTTCTCCGGAAATGAAATGGACTCCGAGCCTTCTTGCCGTTTTATAATAGCCAAGCGTTGTCGTCAGTGGATTGGCATGTCCATCAGTCGGACACCAGCTTGCACATGTTACTTCATCAGATAAATATGGATTAATCCGGCGTACTTCATCACCATCAATCATTTTTACATCCAGACCAACCTTTACTGCCCTGTCTGTAAGACCTGTAAGAATTTCTCTGTGTTTCTCTGTTTTTCCAAGTCTTAAGTTTCCGTCCTGATGATACTCACAGTCTACTTCCAGCTCTTCTGAAAGTGTTGGCCAGAAATTTTTAATACCATACATAACAAGAGGTAATTCTCTTGGGTCACGACCAGACTGCCGAACACCGCCGCCATTTCTGCTGGAACCGCCATTCCCAAAATGATCGGAGCCTTCAAGGCAAATGACACTCACACCTCTTTTTGCCAGATAATAACTGATAGAACATCCAATGATTCCACCGCCGATTACTACGACTTCTGCTGTATGATTACTCATTTTCCTCACCCTCCTTTGTCTCATCTGCGAAAACACGCATCTCTATTGGCCGCATCGGAACTCTTGATGTTGCCGGTTCTAATTCTGCAGGCGAAACGCCAAGTTCTCTTGCTACAATACCCTTTACCAGTTTTGCACAGGTCTGTCCCTGACAAAGCCCCATACCTGTTCTTAAATATCTTCGAATCTCTGTTATTGTCCACATCCCTTCGTGAACGGCCTTTCTTATCTCGCCTTTTGTTACTTCCTCGCAACGGCAAATTAACATATCATCATCTGCCGCAGGAACAAATGGGCCAATGTCCCTTGATCTATCATTTACTGCGTTCATAATTCATCCTCCTTGTTACCGATTGTCACGATTTATAATTATTTTAATATTTAAAAAATCTTGCTTTCATAGCATATTCTTTTGGTACACGCATTGTTAAAAGATTTGTCTTGTCATATGCTTTTGTACTCTTTACATTTATAACTTCTGCATCACAAACCCTTTCTCCGTTACGTCCTAATGCCGCACCTTTCATTCCTGGCTCTGGCAATGGTAAAAATTCATACGGAATCGTAACGGTTGCCGTGCCATCTCCACAATCTTCATCCACAAGGAAAATCGCCTGTCCTGAACAACTTGCCACACACATACCACAGTTGATACATTGCGCATCCTCCACAACAATCGGAAGCGAAGTAATATTTTCTCCGATAGAAATACATCCTTTCGGGCAGGCATCCTGACACGGATTGCATGGAATATTCTGTGTACATTCCATAACCGGATGAACACCGATTCGATGTGTCACGCCTGGGAATCTTTCGATTTCATCATCTGCCACATAACCTTTCTTTAAAAGACTTTCAGAAACAGGAATTCCCTCTTCTGTCTTCTCAATTGCTTTTCCTCTGTTCTTCGGTGCAAACATTCCCTGACGAAGACCGTCTAATGCTTTATCTAAAGTAGAAAGTTCTGTATTCATTTCTTCTTTTTCTATATAACCAAGATACTCACAGGCTGCAATTCCTGCCATTCTTCCTTCAATCATTGCAGAAGAAGCTTCCTCGATACCGGATACATCGCCGGCTACAAAGATTCCTGGCAGTGAAGTCCGTCCATACTCATCACAGATTGGAACCTGACCACCTCTCTTTGGATTATCTTCCATCTCACAGCCAATCATTTTAAGAAGCTGAGACATTGGAGAAAGACCAACCGCAAGACAAATCGTATCTACATCAAAATGTTTCTCCGTTCCCGGTATAAACTGGAAATGACTGTCTACTTCTGCAATCGTTACACCAGTTACACTATCTTCTCCCTCTGCCTTTACAATCGTATGAGATAAATAAAACGGAACGCCGGTTCTTGCTACCTTTGCTGCATGAACACCGTAACCGCCAACTCTTGGAGCGGCGTCAACAAGAGCAACTACCTCACAGCCACACTGCATCAACTGGAAAGAAACAACAAGACCAACATTTCCTGAACCAAGCATTAACACTTTCTTTCCCGGAAGCACGCCATGCAGGTTCATCATTGTCTGTGCAGCACCTGCACCGATCACACCTGGAAGCGTCCAGCCTGGAAATGTAACCATATTTTCCGCTGCTCCCGTTGCAACGATAATGGCATCTCCTTTAAAATGATGAATCGCATCACCAATTTTTACAACGACTTCTTTTTCCTGATAAAGACCGATTACTGTTGCATTAAGAACAACTTCAACACCTGCCTCATCGGCTTCATCTAAAAGCTGCTGGCCGATCACAAAGCCTCGAATCTTTGCCCTATGTTCCTTTGAACCAAAAAACTTATGTATCTGTTTAAAAAGCTGTCCTCCTGGTTTCTCATTCTCATCAAAAACGACAACCTTCATCCCTCTTTTTGCTGCTTCAATCGCTGCGGACAGTCCGGATGGACCAGCTCCGACAATTATCAAATCATATCTTTTCATCTCTGTATCCTCCTTACTGTCTACTGTTCTTCAAATGGTTTTGCGCTTACGCCATACTGTGTTCTGACATCCATGCCTTCTTTTAACGGTGTAATGCAGGTTCTTACATTTGGTACATTATCAACAACCATAACACAGTCAGTACATCTTCCAATCGCACAAAAGATACCTCTTGGTTTATGCTGCTTCTTTGTATATCGATGAACCATTACACCATTTGCTTTTAATGCGGTCGCAATCGGTTCGCCTTCAAATCCCTGTAATTCCTTTCCATCAAATGTAAAGGTCACTGGTCTGCCTTTTTCCTGAATCCCTAAAATCGGATGTTCCTTTATTCTTTCTGCCATAATCTCTTTTCACCCTTTCCAAGATTTCTTGTATAAAGAAAAGGAGCCTGAATGAGAAAATCTCATCCAGACTCCTTTGTCTGTGTCGTTTTGTATGTTTTATAAGTCAGATTTTAGCACAGATTTTTTAAAAAAATTGTAAAAATCGGAATAGAGGTGATTTGTGGGGCTGTAATAACAGACGAACCCTCACCTGCTGCAATATGTAAAAATGCTTCGTTTCACTGCACTCTTAATGCTCATCCGCATTAAGAGTTTGCTCAAAGGCGCATTTTACATATTGCAGCAGGTGAGGGTTCTGTGAATTGCAATCCTGCAAATCAGTTGAAAAGATTTGGGAATGGGGACAGGAAATAGGAACTCTGTTTATATTATTTCCAGCGAATCTCCAAATCTTTCAATATAAAATTCTGTTTTTTGGTTGTTGAAGCAAAATCAAAATTTATTTAATTTTAATTTTTACCGTATTCTTCTTTCCGCTTCCATCAGTTGCCATTGCTGTAATTTTCACCGTTTTTCCTTTAGCTGATTTCTTCGTTATTACAATTCCTTTGGCATTTACTGTGGCATATTTTGTATTACCTGATGTCCAGAGAAGTTTCTTATTAGCTTTCTTTGTGGCAGTTACTTTGGCTTTCAGTTTTAGTTTTTTGCCTGCCTTTACTGTTTTGCTTCCTGTAATCTTAACTTTCTTTACAATGCCTTTCATGGACGTAATCTTCCAGGATGCATATTTTTTACTGCCATCCGTTGCTGTTGCTGTAATCGTTACTTTTTTACCACCTGTTTTCTTTTTCAGGGTGACAATACCGCTCTGAGTTACAGTTGCAACCTTTGGATTACTGGACTTCCAGATAAGCTTTTTATTGGATGCATTATTTGGTAAAACTGTAGCTTTTAATGTAAGCTTTTTGCCTGCGGCAATTTGTTTTGAGATACCGGAGAGGCGAATGGAAGATACTGCTACTTTTTCATTTGCTTTATTATTCTGATTTACGGATGAATTATTATTTTTTCCCTCATCTTTCTTTGGTTCTTCTGGAATAATTGGATTTGAATTACTCCATGCAAATTCCAGGTATCCCGTATTATTCGCGGTTTCCTCCTCTTCTTCTCTTGGTGTGACAACACATATTAAAGAAGCTTTTCCTTCACTCTTTGCCAATACATTTTCAGGAATTGTATAACTCTCAGTTATTGTTTTTCCTACAGGTACTACTGGCCCTTTACATGAATAAATTGGTGTATTTTCTTCTGAGTCAAGATAAAATTCAAGAGTTGATTCCGTTACCGATTCATAACCACTATTTTCAAATGTAACTTCGATTTCTCTCTCGTCTTTTTGCTTCATATTCGTAATTTTTATATCTGCATATCCACAGGTTGTAGAACAACTATTATTCGTTGTATCATATTCATGATACGGTGGGGTTACTGTTAATGTCACATCTGTTTTCTCTAAATTTGATGGTATATTACACTGTACTGTACATTCTGCTCTTTCACCCGGAGATATTTCCTGATCCACACTGCCAGAATAAAAAATATTTCCTTTTTTATCTTTTATTACTGCATCAAAAGATTCTATTTTTTCCTGGCTGTTATTTAATACTTCAAAAGTAAAATCTGCTTCTCCAGATGGAATAATTTCTTCAGAATTATAAACAAGATAATCTCCACAGACAAAATCTGCATAGCTGTTTAACACATCAACTTTTAAAGTTCCTTTATCAAACTGCACGCCATCTTCTGTTACGTCTAACAGATTTCTAGCAGCCATTACATTTCCCTCTTCATCTACAGAAATACTTACGTTTCTAAGATAAGCATTATCTTTTGCTATCTGAACTGATTCTGTCCATTCAAATCCAGTTCCCTTTACCATCCACAGTGTCTGTGTTCCATCAGCTTCTGTCTGGCAATACACAATTACATAATCATCGCCTGACTTTTCTACCTCATAATCACTTAAATTCAGAGAACATTCTCCTTCTTCATTTCCTGTTTCCAAATCCCAGCAACAAATTCCTCCCTCTTTTGTTGCAAACAATTTATTATCTACTATTTTAAAATTAGAAATATCTTCATCTGTCAAAAGTTGTTTTTTGTCCGTTCCATTCGCAATATAAATCTTTCCCTCCGTCTCATCCGAATTTGTCTCCTTCCACGCAACGTAACCATTCGTTTTACTTACCGTAAAATCAGATACCGTATTAGCAGTACTTGTAATTAATTCCTTAGAATCGCCATCTGACATCTGGTAAATTTTATTTGTTCCCTCAGATAAAAAATAAGAATTTTCACTATTTTCTACCCATGCATAATGTAATTTATCATTCTGAATTCCCACTCCATACATTACTTCATATATGGAGTTACTATCCGTTGTCTCTCCATCAGAAGTTATTAACTTATCAGGAACAGAGAATGTTTCTCCATCAAATTTTGCAATATACAAGTCCATTTTTTTCAGAGTATCATCTAACGTTTCATTCTTTAAAATTGGCTCATTTGAACGTGAAAATATAATATTTACCTTTCCATCTCTCTCTACTACTGAAACGCTGCCACATAAACATCCATCATCTTCAATCTGTTTTATTTCACCCCAGCTTGTTCCATCATAGATACAATAATAAATCGATACATTATTTTTATCATCCTTTTCGGGATTATCATCATTCCAGATTAAAAGTTTTTTATTATCTGATAAAGAAAGAAGCTGTGGCGCATTGCTCGGAAAACAATTTTTCTTTTCAAATGTCTGACCTTGTGCAGCTTGTGCAGCGACCCCTTCATCTTCTAAATAAGAGCGATGTGTTAGTGTCAAATCTCCATCACTGATTATACTATTCGCATTCTTTTCTATCTTTTGTATTTTTGCTTTACTTTGTGCCGGATAAAATTGATAATTTCCAAAATCATGTTTTAAATTATTCTCTGTAAGATCATAATTAAGTACTGCTACATTAATCTTTGCTGTTAGGTTTCCTGTTACTTTTAAACATTTTTCTAAAGAACTTGCTGGAAATTTTAATTTTGAATTTAATGTTCCAGTTAGTGTTCCCTCTGCATAGGTACCACCTCTTTTACTTCCAATTCCAATGGCACCCTCTAATGCTCCATCCACTCCAAGATCTCCAGAAAATACATATTTCTTAGCTTCATTATATTTTACTTTAAGATTACCTTCGCTGTTAACACCCACACCTATCCTCGTATATACTGCTGAAAATGGTGGAGCCCAATGAAATGTATAATCTGCCCCTGTCTTTAATTCTGTAACAATCCCACCTTTTGAAAATACTGGTTTCCCACTTCCACAAGAAAACTCCAAATATCCCATTACCGAGGCACTCGCCTTAATTCCCAGACTTGCATTCTGTTTCTTTAGCTTTCCACGTAACTTAGAATACTGATTCCACAGTTTTGTTGTGTTCACCTTTTTACCAGTTGCATTTTGGTAAAGATTTTTTACCTGCTGATACGATTCACTCCAATACGTTGTTGTATTCCCATCCGGTCCAATCGTTGCACTGTCATCCATCTGTTTAAATCCAATCAAGACCTCTACCGTCCGATTTTTCTGATTATACACAGCCTGTATCGAATCACTTATAGAAAGCTTCACATCAGCATCCATATTTAATAACGATACTTTCTTTCCTAAAATATTCATAGTTGGAGAAGATAACTTCTCGCCTCCTATGTTTATATCATCTAATAGATTTTTTACATCTAATTGTTTAACAAAGTCATTTTCTGTTTTATCTGTTCCGCTCTCCCCATTCTTCATCGCATCGGAGCATACAGTTCCGGCATAGGAATAGAGATTGGTGGATGAGAGATTCAAATGCAAAGCGGGGCGCACACCCTCATCATAATCGCTGACACCAATACCACCCCAATAGACCCAGCCACTCCTATTCACCATGGCCGCAAAATAACTATAATCGCCCGGCGAGCGGAGCCACCACCAAATATTCCCATTGTCTTTTGTATACTCTGTATCATAATATCTCCATGTACCCATCGCATACGCATAGGTA
>CAVCBH010000277.1:0-11135 GCA_963600375.1 bacterium
ACAATTTGCGGGAGATTTCGCCTGAATGAGGGCGGCGTAGCGGGCTACGGCAACTGAATGAAGGCAAAATATACCGTAAATTGAGGTGTGCAGATTGCAGGAATGAAAGTCACAAAGAGGAAGTATTTTATGCTCTGAGGGCATCTCCCTTGCTTGCAGCAAATCAAAGGTCAAAGCATCAACTTACAAATCAAACTCTCCACCCCTATTTGGTCTCCTATTCTTCCAGTCTTGATTTCTTCTTCTATCTGGATACATTCCTCAATGCATTTTTCCAGGCTTTTTTCTCCGTATCCGCTTAGCTGCTGTTCATTTTTTCGGATGGCGAATCGTGGGATTCCGGCTGTTTTGGCTATGGCATCGTCTGGTTTTCTTAAGCTTCGCATATTAGATATGATATGCAGGATTCGATACTGTCGCACGATCAGAAACAAGATATGCATTGGCGGTTCTTTTAAGAGAATCAGGTCATTGTAATAGTTTAATGCCGCTGCTTTATTTTTGCGGGCAATTGCATCTACAAGATCAAAGATTTTATCCTGAACTTCTCCGGATGCAATCGCATCAATATCTTCTCTCGTAATTTCTTCTCTTTCTCCCACATAGGAAAGAAGTTTATCTATTTCATTTTTTATCTGGAACATATCATCGCCGGCTTTTTGGAGAAAGTAAACAGCATTATTTTCCCGGATCTGTTTCTTTTCTTTGCCAAGTAAGGCAGCAATCCAGCGAAGAAGTACTTTTTCCGTCTGATTTTTTTTTAGAAATTCCCTGATATAGCCATTCTTTTTGATCCATTTGTAGACTTTAGAACGTTTATCTACTTCTGGCTCACAAATGATAATACAGGTAGTCTCGGGCATGTTGTTCATGATATTTACGAATTCATCTTTTCCTGTTTTTAATATATCTGTTCCATCTAAAAGCAATAGACGTTTTTCACTAAAAAATGGATACGTAAATGCCAGTTCCTGCAAGGTGTTGATATCCACTTTAGCATCGGTGAATTCTGCATAGTTCATTGTATCGCCTTCTTTTATCATCGCATTTTTTAACATATGCTTTGCCTGCAGAACAAGATACGGTTCATCTCCTGTCAGAAGATACACTTTATAAAAAGACTTTTCTTTTATCTGTCGTTTAATTTCTTTCATGCTGCTCTCTCCAATTATTTTAATTATTCTTAAAGTAATTTATCGAATATTCCTGACCATCGCTATTAATTATGATGGCTCCTCCCCACAACGTTCCATAGATATCTGCTCCAGTTTTCCGGACTTTTTCTATCGTCTTCTTATGCGGATGACCATACAGATTATTTTTTCCTGCAGAAAGGATTGCTTTTTCCGAAGGAAATTGTTTTAAAAAGGCTTCTGTCGTAGAGTTTTTCGAACCGTGATGTGCTATTTTCAAAATATTTAATGGCACTGGAGTTATGGATGCAATTATATCTGACTGAGCAAAAGCGGGCTTACGGTTATGATTGCTTTTCCCCAATGGCACATCCTTTAATAAGGGTTCTTTTTCTCCTGGAAGATCTCCGGTAAATAATATTGTAAACTTTCCATAAGAAAAGAGAAAAACGAGAGAATCGCTGTTGGTATTCTCTTCTGTTTGTCCTTTTTCCGGATACAGGCAAATTAACTTTCCTTTTTTAAAGTTTATACGATCTCCTTTGCTTACCTTTACTACCGGGATTTTGCTTTGTTTTATTTGTGGTAGCAATGGCTTGTTATTACTATCACTTAATGTACTCTTTAAATTTGTCCTTACTATGTTATTATTTAGTAAATTTTTCAGATTTATTGCTGTTATACCATCTGATACACCTTTTAAATCTACTGCTTTTATCTTGGTATCATCCGGTACATTTTCCAACTCCATTGCCGTTGTATCTGGTAAAACTATTGTTTTAATTGGATACTCCTCCTCAATAAGCTCCCTTATTCCGGAAATATGATCTTCATCTGTATGAGTTATTATAACATAATCCAAATGGTCTGTTCCATAGTATTTGAGTGCGGGCAGTATAGTGTATTCTGCGACATTTCTCTTCGATGTGCTTCCTCCATCAATCAAAACCGTTTCGCCGGAAGGCATTTTTATAAAAATACTTTCTCCCTGCCCTACATCAAGCATTGTAATCTGAAGTGAGGGTGATGGATAGAAAAATATTCCCGACAGTAGAAAAAATGTCAGTATGATACCACCGCTCCAAAACCGATAATACCAGAACAAAAAACACAGCAACAGAAAAATATATAAAAGAAACACACACCACCACGGAGGACAGCCTGTCACGATAACTGAACCGGGCAGTTTTCTTATCAGTTGAAATATCAGGTTAAAGCCTCGCAAAAGTCCGACTGCTGGAATACAGAAAAGCACGCCTGCCCACATATGAACAATTCCCAGAAGCCCTCCTGCAATCGCACTCAGCAAAAGCGGACTCATCGCAGGAATGACAAAAAGATTCAGCACAAGACTATAGGGACTCCACTGGTAATAAAAACGCAGCAATAATGGTCCAATGACCATGGAAATAATAAGATTTGCAAAGAAGATTTCTTTTCCTTTCTTTCTCCATGCTTTTTCTATTGGAAATTCTCCCGGCAGCAATTTTTGCCTGTTTCTTTTTTCTCTTAACTCTTTTGCAATGGGTAATATCATTCCAATTGCAAAAATGGATACAAACGAGATGATGCATCCGCTCTCTAAAAGTCTCCACGGACTGTCCAGCAACATCAAGATTCCCGCCAGACTCATTGAAGATACCATATCATACTCTGCTCCAAAATACTGTGCTGCCAGAAAGCATAAAAACATGACCACAGCGCGAAAAACAGAGTTTCCAAATCCTGTCATCATTGCATAGAATACCAAAACACTGCTTCCTGTCATGCAGGAGAATGCATAACTGCATTCTCTCTTTCTAAAAAAACGAAAGAGCATCCCACCAACAATGGATACATGAAGACCAGAAACCGCCAGTAAATGTGCCACACCATTTTCCTCATATAACCGTTTCTGTTCTTTAGATAAATCGGTCTTATCTCCCAAAAACATTGCTTTTAGCAGTCCATATTCGCTTTCAGAAAGCACTTTACTATATACAGCATCAATCTTTTCTCTTAAAAGCCCCGCCGCCCGGTACAAAGATAACGGACTTTCCCTCTTTCTGAGCAATGTCTTCCCCAAAAACTGATAATGTATTCCGAGAGAATAGTAATATATCCTTGAATTAAACTGTCCTGGGTTGGAAGGTTCTTCTATCGCACACAGCTTACCGGTACATAAAATCTGATCACCTGGATAAACTTTCCCTTCCGAGACCGGAATCTTTAAAATACGGCATTTTGCCTTTAACTTATATTTTTTGTTCCAATTATTCTGATTGTTTTTTTCTCGTTTTGTATATTGTCCCTTATTTTCTTTCTTCTCATTCTTTTTATTATTTCTTATACTGTCTTCTTTTTTCTTATTTTCTCTACGATTCTTTACAGAAATTCCTTTCTCCCTATGCTCTTTTTGTTCTGTATTCTCATTTTCTCTTCCTAGAAAAAAGCAATCTTTCACAGTGAGCTGATATTCCCCATCAGAAGTTTCCTTTACAAATTCTATCTGTCCCGTCAACGTGCCATTTAAATTTTCAGAAGATAACCTTATATCCATCTCATCCAGACAGCTCACTTTTAAAAACAGCAGCCCACCGATGAAAAAACAGCCACAAAACAAAAAGGTATATAGAAAAAGAGGGCTTCGCTTCTTTTTTAATCGTCCATATATTCCGGCATAAACCAGAATAGAAGACAAAAGAAACAAAGCCACCACAAAAAAACCTGTTCTGTTTAAAGCAATGGCCGTTACCTCTCCAAGCACGAGTCCTGCAAAAAACAGAAATATTGGTCTTTTCAAATAGTCTCCTTTATTTTATTAATCTTTTCATGAAATCATTTTCATATATGCTTCAAAAAACTACTATACGGATTACCGCATCACAAACATCTTGTAATGTTACATTATTATTTACACAGAGAAAAATTACTGGTCAAAAGCGCATCAAACTTGTCAAATTCATTCAGCTTGCTTACTCTTTTCCCGTCAATCGTAAACTGTACCTGATAAGCGGTATCTAAATCCGTAAGGCTGTTTACCATCGCATATACTGTAACCTTCTCTTTTACATCTGCCACTGCATTTTCAATATCACTACTTAAATCCACATAACAGATATTATTCATGATCTGTGTCTGATTTACATGAAAATCTTCTGGCAGCGGACTTTTTAAACTTTTCTTTGAAATCGGTGGATTTTTGAGCATTAAAAGAACCTGTGTCTCAAGAGGCACATTATCCTCTACGGTTACCTCCTTTACACAAGGAATCAGCTTATCTCCGGTCTCATTGGTGTAATACAGCTTGACCTTCTTTTTTGCTGAATAAATGTTCTTTTCTCCATCGTCCGTTAAAATCGTATTCTCATCCATCAACCCTACCGGAACTTTATCTGTATCTAACAGGCTAGAACCATTCACTGAAAATGTAATGCCCTTAATTCCATCAATCTGAAGCAGGGACTTTACTACAGACGTCCGAAGCAACACTTCTTTTACATGACTAAGCTGTCCGTAAGCTGCTCCAAAATCCACATTAATCGTCCCATCTTCTGTCAGAGTTATATCATTGACTGCAATCCCATCAAACACAGAGGCTTTATACTCATTTGTGTTGTTCCCTTCTGTATCAGAAAGTTTATAGATTACCTCAAAAGAAGCCTTTCTAATATCTTCTTTATTCTCTAATGTGTAGGAAACCTTTTTGAATCCGTCTTCCTGTGCATTCAGATAGTACAGATCAATCTTATCCTCTTGATTACTGGCTTCTTTGTTACTGGCTTCCTTCCTGATCACTGTCTGTTCCTCACTCTTTGATTCCTGGGAAACAGTACTCTTCCCGCATCCACATAAGGAAAACAGCAGGAGCAGACTAAGAAGAAATGACAGATATCTCTTTTTTCCTTTCATATCTCCTGCCTCCTATCCAATATAATTCAGAGGGATACGGATAATAAATGTAGCACCCTCTCCTTCTTTACTGTGAACACGAATAGACCCCTTGTGCATCAGGACAACATTTCTTGTGATGGCAAGTCCAAGCCCCGTACCACCAGTTTCTCTGGAACGAGCCTTATCTACACGATAAAAACGCTCAAAAATCTGTTCCTGACAGTCTTCTGGAATACCACATCCGGTATCCTTTACTCGAATGTAAAAGAACTTGTGATCAGCATTCAGAGACACATCTACACTTCCATTGTCATAATTGTATTTTACGGCATTCTCAATCAGGTTATTGCATGCAAGAGAAAGCTTCACTTCATCTACTTCCGCTACAACTTCCCGCATCGTTTCTAAACGAATCTTAATGCCCCTCTTCTCTGCAATTGGAGAAATTCTCTTTAACAGCACTTCTAACAAATCATTGATCTTAACGGAAGCGATATTTAAATCTGCCTGCGTCTTGTCCATCTTAACTAATGTAAGTAAATCTGTGATAATCTGATTCTCACGGTCAATCTCATGCACAATATCGTTCATAAACTCTTCGTAAAGTTCCACTGGAACATCTGGCTGCATCAACAGAGAATCTGCCAAAATCTTCATAGAAGTAATCGGCGTTTTCAGTTCATGGGAGACATTAGAAACAAATTCCTGTCTCGTATTCTCCAATTCTTTATATCGGTTGATAATCTTATTAAACGTAGAAGAAAGATTGTAAAATTCCCGGAAATTCTCCTCGCCAAGCCCCTCTTCCTGATGTCCGGCTGCGATAATATCCAGTTCATTCTGCATTCTTCTAAAACTGTTCCTTATAAGAAGAGCAACCAGAACGCTGAAAATAATCGTAATAACAGCAAAAATACCAAGCAGGCTATCTCTCTGGATATGCAGGTAATCTGACATCTCGTTACAGTTATGAAGCGAAACGACTGCGATAATCAGACCGATCACATCGCCCTCATCACTGCTCTTGTCTTCAATCGGTGTAATTATCTGAAGATATTTCTCTCCAATATTCCGATAGGAAACCTCTTCGCCGTTCATTGCATGAATCGTTTCTTTCGTAACCAGATACTTTTCATTGTTGCGGTTATATGTATCTGCAAGGATTTTAAAACGACTGTCTATCAGTATAATCCGTCCTTCAAGATTATTCGCAAGCTGCTCTACCTCAAATACATTCGCTCCGGTTTCTCCTGAGAGACTGCTCATGCTGTAATTGCGGAATCCATTACTTACAATCTGATTTGAGAGTACCGTACACTGCTTTTGTGTGTACCGCACTCTCTGATCGATTGCCTTTTTCTCGTAATAATCAATCTGACTCGAAACTCCCACCATCAAAAAAACGTTAATCAGTAAAAATATAAAGATTCCGACTACCTGATATAACGAAATATAGCGGAAAATTCCTTTGATATTAATCTTGGAAATAGTATCCTACCCCCCATTTTGTGTGGATATAAAGCGGTTCTCCTGGATTCTTTTCAATCTTTTCGCGGAGTCGTCGGATATGTACATCCACGGTACGGACATCGCCCGGATAATCATATCCCCACACAATATTGAGCAGATTTTCTCTGCTGTACACCTTATTTGGATGGAAAGAAAGGAGTTCTAACAGATCATATTCCTTCGCAGTAAGTTTTACTTCCTTACCTTCAACAAATACTCTTCTGCTGTCACAGTCTATCTTAAGCCCGTTCTTCTCAAATACTTTCTTCTTCTCATCTTCTGTTGTTCTCTTGGAACTTCTGCGCATGATAGCCTTAATTCTGGCCTTTACTTCCAAAATGTTAAATGGCTTGGTGATATAGTCATCTGCCCCGTATTCTAATCCGAGAATCTTATCCATATCATCCCCTTTTGCTGTCAGCATAATAATCGGCATATTAGAAAATTCCCGAATTCTCTGACAGACCTCAAACCCATCCATCTTCGGAAGCATTACATCAAGAAGAACAATATCATATTCTGTCTTCTTTGCCATTTCAAGGGCTTCTTCCCCATCATAAGCACAGTCAACTTCCATATCATCCTGTACAAGAGAAAACTTAATTCCCTTTACAATCAGACGTTCATCATCGACAACCAGCACTTTTTTTCCCATAACACACCTCAGTTAACTGTAATTAAATCTTTTAATCGATTAAAAATGCCGTCACCTATTCCTGCGACATCTTTAATTCCTTCTATGGAAGTAAAGGAACCCTTTTCTTCCCGGCAGGCAATAATCGCAGCCGCCTTCGATTCCCCGATACCTGGCAGGGTCATCAGTTCTTCCTTTGACGCTGTATTAATGTTTACCGTACTTTCTTTCTGGGAAGCTGACAAATCTTTCTTTGAAGATGGCTCTTCATTAAGCGCTTCCTTTGCCTCATCTTTAGAAGGGATGTATACCTGCATTCCATCCTGAAGAACTTCTGCTAAATTCCATGCTGTCTGATTCGCTTTCTCCGAAAAACCCCCGGCAGCGTCTACCGCTTCCTGGGTTCTCGCACCAGAATGTAAACGATATAAACCTGGCTTCTTTACACAGCCACAGACATGAATGTAAATCTCACTCTCCTCTGTGTCTTCTATCTGTCTTTCCTGCCTTTCCTCTCTTTCTCCCCGTACTACTGCGGTAGAATCTGTCGGATTCTCCTTTCTTACCGGAATAGAATAAGCACAGCCTGTTAAAATAATCGTTATGATTCCAAATGCTACGCCAATCAATCTTCTCATTATACTCTGTCTCAAACCAGGAACTCTCCTCCTTACTGAAACAGTTCCGGAATATTACTTCATATTCCACAGAAAATGTTGCCTTTGCATATTGTCCATAGTCTTATTAATAATACCGAATATCTAAAAAAAACACAAGAGGGTACGATAATTTTCTTTTACCTTCTTAATATATTTATGCAAAAGAAAACCTCTAATATCCTTTATCTAAGCCGATATTAGAGGTTTCTTTTATCCTCTTGCCTTAAATACAAAAATTCCTGCAAGAAATAATCCTGTTCCTAACAGTTTCATCCAGTCAAATCCTGTTTTTTCCACTCCAAAAATTCCAAATACCTCAATAAGATAAGCTACAATTAACTGCGCTGCTACAATAAGCATTACCGCTTTTGCCGGTCCAAGTGCGGACATCCCTGCAATTACTGTAAATGTAATAAAGGCCCCAATAATGCCTCCCAAAAGATAATACTTTGGTTCGACTGCGATTATTTCCATCGGGGGATGTTTTTTCTTTTCTTTAAAAAACCAGATAATAACACAGAGGAAAAATCCGGTAAGCTGTACAAACGAATTCGTAAGCCAGGTTCCTGTCTGTTTCGTTACCTCTGTATTAAAAATGCCCTGAATACTCATTAATGCACCGGAAATTAATGCCGCAACCCATCCAAACATAAAAAACCTCCATACTTTTGTTTATTCTATGTACTCCTGAAATCTTTCTGTAATTGGTTTTGTGACAAAAATCAGACACAAAAGCAACTGCCAACAAGTCTTCTGGAGTATAGTTCTTAGTATGGAGGTTCTTTTTAATTTTATACTGTTTTTATGAAATCTATCTGAATCTTAATAAATATTCTTAATTCCTGATGCTGCTTACTTTTTTATATTCAGATAAAATACCAGCTTTACTGAAGTCCCTTTTCCTTTATTGCTTCTGTAAGAATAGTAATCATTTCATCGATATCTTTTTTCTCAATTACCAGTGGTGGTACGAAACGGATGATATTGGCGCCTGCTGAAATGATAACAAGACCTTTTTTCAGTGCAGTTACAATTAAGTCACCCACTGGACCTTCAAATTCCAGTCCCTGCATCAAGCCAACACCACGATGGGCTTTTACTGCTGCAAACTGATTCTTTACTTCCTCAAGCTTTTCATATAAATATGCACCCACTTCATTAACATGAGCAACAATATCTTTTTTCTCGAACTGGCGGAACACTTCACATACGGCTGCTGTTGCAAATGGATTACCACCGTAAGTCGTTCCGTGATCACCTGGTACTAACGCATGAGAAGCCTTCTCGTTTGTCACAAAAGCTCCGACTGGAACACCACAGCCAAGTGCCTTTGCTAATGCCATTACATCCGGCTTTACACCATAAAGATCATGTGCATATAAGGAACCACATCTTCCCATGCCGCACTGCACTTCATCAAAGATAAGTAAGATATCTTTCTCATCACAAAGCTTTCTAAGTCCTTCTAAGAATTCTTTCTTTGCCGGATAGATTCCGCCTTCGCCCTGCACAACTTCACAGATGATACCACACGTCTTGTCTGTAACTTTAGACTTTACATCTTCAAGATCATTAAAGTCTGCAAATACCGCACGCATCTCTACTGGTACAAAACCATCCTGATAATGTGCATTACCAGTTACGGATAACGCTCCCTGACTTCTTCCGTGGAAAGAATGATTCATGGCAATAAATTCATAATCTTTGGAAGAATCTTTTAAGTAAGCATACTTTCTGGCCACTTTTAATGCTCCTTCGATTGCCTCTGTTCCACTGTTTGTAAAGAAAACTTTAGACATTCCAGAAGTCTTTACAATTTTTTCTGCTGCATCAATTGCCGGCTGATTATAATACAGATTCGATGTATGTATAATCTTATCAATCTGGTTCTTTAACGCATCATTGTACGCTGTATTATTATATCCTAATGCAAACACAGCGATACCTGCTGCAAAGTCAAGATATCTTTTGCCGTCCATATCATAAAGACAGACTCCGTCACCTTTTTCAAATACGACTGGATAACGATTATAGGTCTTTAAAATATAATCTTCTCCTTTTTGCATATATTCCTGCATTTTTGTCATTTTTCTTCACTCCTTGTTTCGTTACAAAAACTTTAACTAATAAACTTCCCTCTATATGTGCATCTGAGTTTTTCAGTGCTTGATTTTGTGGGAAAATCTTTTGTCAGTTGTGCATAAACTTTTGAGGCGTACGCGGAACGTATGTTGATGAAATTTAGGTGTAACTGACAGAAAATCAGCCACAAAAGCAAGTGCTGAAAAACTCAGATAGTACATTTTTTTAAAAAAGCGGTTCTTTTAAAATAGCAGTACCAATACCCTTTTCTGTAAAGAACTCCAGAAGCAGGCAATGTGCCACACGTCCATCTAAGATATGTACTCTGGAAACGCCCTGCTCAATCGCATCAATACAGTTATTCAATTTTGGAAGCATCCCACCACCAACAACACCGTTCTCGATAAATTCTTTTGCTGTTTTAATATCCATCTCGGAAATTAATGTCTTTTTATTTGTTGGGTCAATAAATACACCTTCGATATCCGTAAGGAATACGAGCTTTTCTGCATCCATTGCCTTTGCAACACCACAGGCTGCATCGTCTGCATTGATATTGTAAGCATTAAACTCATCGTCAAGACCGATCGGAGCGATTACCGGAATAAAATCATTATCCATTAATGTATTTAACAGGTTGGTATTTACAGAAGCAACTTCTCCTACAAATCCGATATCCTTACCTTCTGGCATCTTTTTCTTAACACGGATCATGTTACCGTCTTTACCACAAAGACCTACTGCATTGACACCCATTTTCTGCATCAGACCAACCAGCTCTTTATTCACTTTATTTAAAACCATCTCTGCAATGTTCATTGTCTCTTTATCTGTCACACGCAGACCATTATAAAATTCCGGTTCTTTTCCGCTTAATTTTACCCATTTGCTGATTTCTTTTCCACCACCATGAACAATGATCGGTCGCATACCAACTAACTTAAGTAAGGCAACGTCTTTAATAACGTTCATCTTTAACTGATCATCAAGCATGGCACTTCCACCGTACTTTACGATGATTGTTGCCCCGTTAAAACGACGGATATATGGTAATGCTTCAATCAGCGTATTGGCTTTTGTCATAACTTCATCTACATTCTTATTAATTTCCATTTCTGCCATATTTATGTTTTCTCCTTTATTATCTTATGTCTCCTTAAAATCTTCTCACAAAATCAAGTGTAGCAAACGCTCTAGTGTTCCATCCATCTAGTTTCTAAAGTGTTGTTGGATATAGATTTTATA
>CAVCBH010000278.1:0-45487 GCA_963600375.1 bacterium
GATGATATAAGGCTCTATGAGGTTTTTTCTTTTGTGCAACTGTCAAACTCCCGAGAACAAACTGAGATCAGCCATTTACGGGGAAAGAAGGATTGACATGGAGTCTGATTCGTTATATGATGTCAGTTAAGGTACAGACTGTTTCAATAGGAGATACGGATATGGATTATATAACATTTGGAAGTGGCGATAAGAAATTTGTGATTATTCCAGGTTTATCTATACACAGCGTTATGGGACTGGCTGATTTGATCGCAGAAGCATATGAAGCTTTTACAGAGGATTATACGGTATATCTGTTTGACAGACCGGAAGAACTGAAAGAAGATACTACGATCAGAGATCTGGCATCAGAGACAGCAGAGGCAATGAAAGCTCTGGATATAGAAGATGTGTATCTGTTTGGGGCTTCTCAGGGCGGTATGATTGCACAGTATCTTGCAATTGATCATCCTGAACTGGTGAATCGGATGGTTCTTGGTTCAACACTTTCAAGACCTAATGACACTTTTAAAAAGGTGGCAGGTGAGTGGATCCAGATGGCAGAAAAGAAAGATGAAGAAGGGCTGATTGGCGGTTTTGTTGATGATGTTTACTCGGAAGCAACGCTGGAAGCGTATCGTAACACTCTGATTTCTTCCAATCTGGGAATTACCGATGAGGAATATCAGCGTTTTATTATTCTGGCAAAATCCTGTCTGGATTTTGACTGCTATGAGGAACTTGCATCGATTACATGCCCGGTTCTGGTGCTTGGCTCAGAGGGGGATCAGGTGGTAACGGCAGAGGGCTCAGAAGAACTTGCGGATGCACTTGGCTGTGAACTTTATCTCTATGATGACAGCTATGGACATGGTGTTTACGACGAGGCTTCGGATTATAAGCAGCGCTGTCTGGATTTCTTTGCAGAAGCGGAGTAACCGCAAAGGTGTGGCACAGGCAGAACAGCAATAATAATAGCAACAGAGCAGATTTTTCGATAAATAGATTCGATAAATAGAGAGGAAAGAGTTAAATGAAAAAGAGAATTTTAACAGCGGCATTGATTTTTATCCTGATCCTGACTGTGACAGGCTGCGGGAACAAGTCTGAGATTACAATTTCCCTGGGTGGAGTTGGTGATTATGAAGTTACTGAGATACCGTCAGGACTTGTGAATTATTCCACAAATGACAATGTGATCACGGTAACTGTAAAGAAGAATGGAAGTTATGATTTTAAAGTTAAAGGTGAAGACGGAAAAGAGTATTCCTTTACGCTGAAGTACGAAAATAAAAAAGTAGAGGCACAGACAGACGATGATATTGCAGTGAATCTTGGCATTAAATAGAAAGCCTGCGGAAGTCTTGCTATATGGGATTCCAGCGAGAGATAATATTCCTGCCGGAGACTGACGAAGGGGCTTTGCTTATGCAAAGTCCTTTTTGGGAACTGAAAAGGTGGCAAGAGGAAGATGAACAAAAAGATACAGCAGGAATCAGCCTGTCAGAGATCAATGAGAGCATGGCAAAGGGGTAATTTATATGGCTGAAGAAAAGGAACGTTCGATATTTAGAAAGAAAAGTACGGAGTATATTGATTCTCCGGAGAAACTGGATCATTATCTGCATGTGACAAACCCCGGAGTGTGGGCACTGTTACTGGCCGTTTTTTTTCTGCTGGTCGGTTTTTGTGTCTGGGGAGCGACAGGGAAGCTTGAAACGCATGCGACGGTGGCAGTCCAGTCGGAGAACGGGCGATGCGTGGCATATGTTCCCGAGAATATACTGGATACGATGGTGAAGATTGGTAAGATTACAGTGGAAGAGGAGGAATACAGCCTGGATTTTGCCAGCCCGGAGCCGATGACTATTACGGACAGTACGAATATCTATTTACGTCTGGCCGGAGGTCTGAATCTGGGAGATGTGGTATATCAGGTGCCTCTTGAGGGAACTGTGGCAGAAGGAATGTATCATTGTACCGTTACTACAGAGACAATCTCACCGATGGAACTTTTACTGAATTAGGTCAGAGCGTGTCCGGACAGAATGTGTTGTGTGAGAACTGCATTCTGTTTGGATATGCTCTGATTTTTAGAATGGGAGTACAGGCATTATGCGTATAGATAATATTAAGAAGCCTATTACGAAAGGGGTTGCGAGAGTTCCGGTGATCATGCAGCTGGAGATGCTGGAATGCGGTGCAGCCTGTCTGGTAATGATCATGGGTTATTATGAGAAGTGGATCACACTGGAGCAGGCCCGTGTGGACTGCGGAGTGTCGAGAGATGGCTCCAGCGCAAGGAATATACTGCAGGCGGCCCGGAGCTATGGCATGGAGTGCCACGGATACCGGATGGAGCCGGAGGTTCTTCTGGAAGAGGGGACTTTTCCGTGTATCATACACTGGGGATTCAATCATTTTGTAGTGCTTGACGGCTTTACGGGGAAGAAAAAGGAAAAGAAGAAAGCGGTGCTGAATGATCCGGCGAGAGGTCGTGTGACGGTGCCGTGGGAGGAGTTTGACAGGAATTTTACCGGAGTCTGTCTGACAATCGAGCCCGGAGAGGGCTTTACGCCGGAAGGGCGGAGAAAGTCCGTGTGGGATTACGCAAAGGAGAGGATGACCGGGACAGGTGTGGCGGTTAATTTTGTGATCCTTACCACAACGATCATCGCTCTTTTGACGGCAATCCAGCCGGTATTTAACCAGGTATTCCTGGATTATCTGCTGACAGGAGAGAGCAGTGCATGGCTGTGGCCCTTTATCATAGTGCTCAGTGTTTTTTCAGGGATCATCGTTCTTATGAACTGGGTTAATGCGATCTACGGACTGAAGATACAGGGGAAGATGGCTGCAGTGGGAAGTTCCTCCTATCTCTGGAAAATCATGCGCCTGCCCATGCAGTTCTTTGACCAGAGGCTTCCGGGTGATCTGGCCGGGAGACAGGCTACGAATGCTTCGATTGCCGGAGTTCTGGTGAATACCTTCGGTCCGCTGCTGATCAATACTGTGATGATGGTTTTTTATCTGGTCATTATGATACGTCGGAATCTGTTTCTGACACTGATCGGCGTGGGAGCGATCTTTATTAATATGTTCCTTTCTGCGGTGATCACCGAGAAACGGATCAATATCCAGCGTGTCCAGCTGCGTGATCAGAGCAAGTTCTCCAGTGCGGTAGTTGCGGGGATCGATATGATCGAAACCATCAAGGCCAGTGGCGCTGAGAAGGGATATTTTGGACGTATCGCAGGGTATCAGGCCAGTGTCAATGCACAGCAGATGAAATATGCCAGACTGAACCAGTGGCTGGGTATGCTTCCGGGACTGTGCAGCGCTCTGACGAATCTGGCGGTGCTGGGATATGGTGCGGAGCTGGTTCTTGAGGGAAATATGACCATCGGTATGGTGATGGCATTTCAGGGCTTTCTGAGTGCTTTTACCACACCGGCTACATCCCTGATCTCTGCCGGCCAGTCCCTGCAGGAAATGATTACGCAGATGGAACGTGTGGATGATGTTATGAGCTATCCCAATGATGAGTGGTTTACAGACCGGCAGACGACCAGAACGTGCGGGCGGCTGTCCGGGCATATTGTGATGAGAAATGTGACCTTTGGATATTCCAGGCTGGATCCGCCTCTTATAGAGGATTTTTCCATGGAGGTTAAGCCGGGGCAGAAGATCGCATTTGTAGGCGGTTCGGGCTGTGGGAAGTCCACGCTGGTGAAACTGCTCTCAGGACTTGGCCGGGCATGGTCGGGTGAGATAGAATTTGACGGCACTAATATTTCCGAGATCGACCGTGATGTATTTACGGGCTCGGTATCTGTAGTGGATCAGGAGATCATTCTTTTTGATGATACGATCGCAAATAATATATCCATGTGGGATACTACAATGGAGGATCAGGATATCATGCAGGCTGCGAAGGATGCACAGATCCATGATGATATTATGAGAGACGGTGGATACCAGTGCAAAATTCTTGAGGGCGGTCGCGATATGTCCGGCGGCCAGAGGCAGCGTCTGGAGATTGCCAGGGCGCTGGCACAGAATCCTTCAATCTGTATTCTGGATGAGGCGACTTCGGCTCTTGACGCAAAGACGGAACATGAGGTGGTCAATGCGATCAGTGCGAGAGGAATCACCTGTATTGTTGTTGCACACAGGCTTTCCACCATCCGTGACTGCGATGAGATCGTGGTAATGGATCACGGGCATGTGGTGGAACGAGGTACGCATGAGGAGCTTATGGCTCTGGACGGCGCATATACAAAGCTTGTGACGAATGAGTAAGAAGGAGAGATTCATGGCAGAATTTGACGAACAGATTAAAAACCGAAAAAAACATGAAGATGAGCTCCTGACAGAAGCATTTCAGGATATTTCGAAAGCGGTGAATCACCGTAAAATCGGCGACAGCTTCTATGAGAATGGCAGAGATATGAAGGACGCGGTATCTCAGCTTTTAAGATATTTTGATGTGAGGGAGCGTGAGGTGCCCAAAGAGCTGACAACTCTGGAAGAACGGCTGGATTATCTCCTGTCTTCTTCCGGCATTTTTTTTAGAGAGGTGCATCTGGAGGAAGGCTGGCACAGAGATGCCATGGGTGTCATGATGGGAACAATGAAAGAAGACGGGGCAGTCATTACGATTCTGCCAGGAGAAGGTGGAGGATATCTCTATGTGAATCCCCATACCGGCAGAAAGAAGTGGATCACCAAAAAGGAAGAGGAGAAAATCCACTGTGATGCATACTGCTTTTACCGTCCGCTTCCGATGAGAAAGCTGAGGGCGTATGATATCTGGAGATATATGAAGGACTGTCTGACAACCTGGGATCTTCTGAATTTCTGCACAGCGGCGGGAATCATTTCGGCTGTGGGGCTGCTGCTTCCGAGGCTCAACAGGCTTCTGACCGGCACCGTAGTCTCCTATGGCAATACGCGTCTGCTGCTGGCAGTTATGATTTTTATGACCTGTGTTACGATCAGTCTCAATGTTTTTACATCGATCCGGCAGCTGCTGGTGACCCGTATCGGCACGAAGCTTACGACCAGTCTGGTATCTGCCACGATGATGCGTGTAATGTCGCTGCCGGCTGATTTCTTCAAGAATTATACAACTGGTGAGCTGAATGAATATCTGAATTATATGTCAAAAATCTGCGACACCGTAGTGAACGGACTGTTTATGACAGGGATTACCGGCATATTTTCTCTCGTATATATGGTGCAGGTATTCACCTTTGCAAGGGCACTTGTAATACCGTCACTGATCGTAACGGCACTTACACTGATCGTCAGTATGTTTACGGCCTCCACCCAGATGGCGATCAACCGCTTGCAGATGCAGGTGGCTGCCACGGAAAAGGGTGTCGTTTATTCGCTGATAACAGGAATCCGCAAGATACGTCTTGCTGGAGCAGAAAAGAGAGCCTTTTCCAAATGGGCCAGACATTATGCCAGAGAGGCTGAGCTTCAGTATGACCCGCCGGTACAGATCAAGCTGAGTCAGGTAATTACCACCGCGATCTCACTTGGCGGTACAGTATTTATCTATTATACTGCTGTAAAGAGTAATGTATCGGTTGCGGATTACTATGCATTTAATTCCTCTTATGCTTACATAACAGCTGCTTTTACAGCGCTGGCTTCTGTCGCCACCACAGTTGCGACGATCCGCCCGGCGATCGAGCTGGTCCGCCCTCTGATGGAGGCGGAACCAGAGGGAGAGTATGACCTGGAGCCGGTTACAGACCTGGAAGGGTCTATTGAGATTGCAAATGTGTCCTTCCACTACGGTCAGGACAGCCCGCTGATTCTGGATGGACTGTCTCTGAGCATCCCGGCCGGTCAGTATGTAGCTGTAGTAGGCAGGACAGGATGCGGAAAGTCCACGCTTATGCGGCTTCTTCTTGGCTTTGAAAGACCGACAAGGGGAAGTATTTACTTTGATGGAAGGGATACGAGAACGCTGGATATGCGCTCTGTCCGTAAAAAAATCGGTACAGTTATGCAGGATGGAAAGCTGTTTCAGGGCAGCATCTTCGAAAATATTATCATAGCGAATCCGACACTCACCATGGAGGATGCATGGGAGGCAGCTGAAATGGCAGGAATCGCAGATGATATCCGCCGTATGCCCATGGGGATGCAGACTCTGATCTCCGGTATTGGCGGTGGTATTTCCGGTGGGCAGAGGCAGAGGCTCATGATCGCCAGGGCAGTGGCGGCAAAGCCGAAGATCCTCTTTCTGGATGAGGCGACAGCCGCACTGGATAATATCACACAGAAGCATGTATCAGAATCTCTGGATCAGCTTCACTGTACCCGTGTAGTCATAGCACACAGATTATCTACGATCCGTCACTGTGACCGTATCCTCGTACTTGACAGGGGACATATCATAGAAGACGGTACCTATGAAGAACTCATGGAAAAGAAAGGCTTCTTTGCGGAGCTGGTCGAAAGGCAGAGGGTATAGTGGATACCCGGAGAACCGGAAGAAGGGCTGAGGGCATGGAAAATATCCAGAGAACCGAAAGAAAGGCAGCGGGATGGTGGTCATATGACATATGAAGAACTTTTGAAACGGGACGGCAGGCTTGTCTGTACGAATAAAGGGGTATCGATGATGCCTCTTCTCCGGGCAGACCGGGATATCATGGTGATAGAAGCATGTACAGGAGAGCAGATTAAAAAATATGACGCCGTACTGTTCGTGCGGCCCGGCAGACCCGGCGTATCAAAGCATGCTTACGTGCTGCACCGGGTACTGCGGGTCAATCCCGATGGAACATTTTGGATTGTGGGAGACAACTGTTACGCAGGAGAAACTGTCGGCCCCGGACAGATTCTGGGGAGACTGCAGGCAGTAGTACGGGATGGCAGGCGGATCGAGGTAACAGAACGCAGATATCGGTGCTACGTATATTTGTGGTGCGCCCCCTGGCCGGTACGGTTTGTTCTGCTGCGCGGGAAGGCATTCCTTCGGAAGTGCTTCCGATTCGTGAAACGTATTACGGTTGGGCAATGAGAGAACATATCGTAAGGAAGGATTACCAATGAAACGTAATGAATACCAGATGAATGAACATCAGATACACACACATATCAGTGCATCGCACAGATGGTTTGACCTGAAGCTTGACGAGGTCTGGAGATACAGAGATCTGATTCTGCTGTTTACAAGGAGATCATTCAAGGTCTCTTATAAGCAGACGATACTGGGACCGCTGTGGCTCTTTATCAATCCGTTTCTCACCTCACTGGTCTATATGATATTATTCGGAAATATTGCTGGATTGTCTACAGATGGCATTCCGCAGATTTTGTTTTATCTGTCAGGAACAGCTATATGGAATCTTTTTTCCACATGTCTTACCAGTAATGCCAGTACCTTTACCGGGAATGCAGGACTGTTCGGAAAGATATATTTTCCAAGAATGACAGTGCCGGTATCCAACATGCTTTCGGCAATTGTACGGTTCGGGATCTCCATGACAGTGGTAATCGCTCTCCTGATATTTTACTGCCTCAGAGGAGAGCTGTCCCCACACTGGAGCTGCTGGCCCCTTCTGCCGGTGATCCTGATATGGATCGGACTCATCGGAATGGAATGTGGGATTTTCATATCCAGTGTTACCACAAAGTACAGGGATTTAAGCGTACTGGTATCCTTTGGAGTATCCCTCTGGATGTACGGTACACCTGTGGTCTATCCGATATCTCAGCTTGCTCCCGGTCCGCTGCGGACACTGATTATGATCAATCCGGTTTCGGCACCTGTAGAGCTGTTCCGTTATGCAATCCTCGGAAACGGGATGCTGATACCGGCATATCTGGCCGGATCAGCAGCATTCACTATCATAATGGGAATCGGCGCAGTAATTGTATTTAACCGGGTGGAACGTACCTTTATAGATACTGTGTAGCGCAGAGCGAAGAGGGATATGAACTCAGAATCCTGTCTGGCAGGATTTTTTCTTACAAAGTAAGCTTATAAATCAGGAATGATGGAAAGACGAAGGTTAGAATGGGCAGAGAAAATAAACAGAGAAAAATACCGGGAAAAACACAGGAACAAATACAGGAAGAGATAGCGGGAAAAACACAGAGGAAGAGCAAGGAAGAGCAGACTGGCAGAGAGAAAGGAGCGGCAGACGTACAGACGGACTGCAATCCGGCAATCATCATATCCGGGCTGAAAAAGCAGTACCGTCTGGGGTCAATCGGAGGAAGAACTCTGCAGGCAGAACTTCAGTCCTGGTGGGCCAGAAAGCGTGGCAGAGAGGACCCAAATCTTCCTGTTGGGATGAATACAGAATACATCGGAAAGAAATTCATGGCACTGGATGGGGTGGATATCCGGATTAATCAGGGTGAAACTGTGGGGATTATTGGAAATAATGGAGCCGGCAAGTCAACACTTCTTAAGATCCTTTCCAGAATCACCGCACCCACAGAAGGCGAGATTGATATCTATGGAAGAATCACCTCCATGCTGGAAGTCGGAACGGGATTCCATGGAGAGATGACCGGCAGAGAGAATGTATATATGAACGGTGCCATTCTGGGAATGACACGGGCGGAGATTGACAGCCAGATGGACAGGATCATAGCATTCTCAGAAATCGGTGAATTTATTGACACCCCGGTCAAACGTTATTCCTCCGGAATGTTTGTAAAGCTGGCATTCTCCGTCGCAGCCCATTTGAGCAGCGAGATCATGATCATGGATGAGGTACTTGCAGTGGGAGACATGGCATTTCAGAACAAATGCCTGGATAAAATGAGGGAAGTGGCAGATGCCGAAGGGCGGACAGTCCTCTATGTAAGCCATAACATGAATACGATCCGCAGACTGTGCAGACGCTGCATCGTCCTGGAAAAAGGAAAAGTAATCTATGACGGAGATGTGGAACGCGCAATTGCAATCTACATGGATCGTTCTACAGGAAAGAGTCAGGTAGATATTGATCTTGGACAGATGGTCCACTACCATACAAACGACAGCTCACAGATCCAGATGGAACGTCTTGTGCTGCCGGGAAAAGTAACAGCCGTATACGAACCGGGGGAGCCTCTGGAAATGGAATTATATGTTAATAAGAAGAAAACCGGCGGCAAAGTACAGCTGCGCGTAACCTTCCGGACGGATACGGATGCCGGACTGGGAACCGGATGGTCAGAGCCGATAGACCTCGACCAGGTTCAGGGCGAGAGCTGTAAAATAAGCTTCACCATGAACATGGATATAATTGCAAAGGGCGTATTCTACATAAGCATCGGTCTCTATAAAAAAGATGAAATCGGGCAGGCACTTCTGCTGGACCATATTACAAGAGCATTCCGGATAGAAGTAACCGGCAGTCCAGTATGGTATACCAGTACATATGGTAATATAGCCTTTCCGGAAATAAAAGCGCTGGTGCACTGAAACCGCCGGAACTGGATTTCCGAAAGATATAATAATAACACCTTGCGGAACAGGGAGGAATGTTGTATAATGACGATTGTTGGCAGAATATGAAATAAACAGAAGGATATATGGTGTCCGGGACACCTTACGATATATGACAGAAAGGATTTTTCGATGCAGAAATTAACAGTACAAGAGAAAGCAGAACAGTCTCCTGAGATGAGGGATGTCTATCGCAGGATCAGAACAAATATAGAGTTTATAGGCATGGAGAACAGAGTAATCTGCATGACAAGTTGCACGGCAAACGACGGAAAGACAAGTGTTTCATTCAATCTGGCCAGGAGTTTTGCCGATAACGGAAAAAAAGTGCTGTTTATCGATACGGATATGAGAAACTCCAGGCTGGACAGAAGACTGGATATTACGAAAAATCTGTGCGGACTGAGCCATTATCTTGCGGGAAAGAATTCCGAATCTGAGATCGTTTATGATACAAACATTGAGCATTTCTATATAATCCCGGCCGGATATTTCCCAACGAACCCGACCGAGCTTCTGAGCAGGGAAGCCTTTTCAACATTAATCCAGAAAATGAAAGAAGTATTTGACTATGTAATTATAGATACATCTCCGCTTGGCATCGTCGTAGATGCGGCGATTGTTGCAAAGGTGGCAGATGCCTCCATTCTGGTCATGACGCCGGACGTTAACCGCAGAAAATCAGCACAGTTTGTCAAAAATCAGCTGGTCAGCGCCAACCCGAATTTCCTCGGTGTCATTATGAACAGAGTGGAAATCGACAGGAAGCACAGAAACTACGGTTATAGTTATGGCTATGGCTATGGTTGCAGTTACGGAGAAGAAGATGATGAGTAAAGGGAGGAAATACAGATCAGAAAAACAAAGATCAGCCGGTATGCCTCATGACACACGGATGACATTCAGCAGAAAGGCGGATTATAAAAATGGATAATACAGCAGTTAATAAAAAAAGGATGAGTGAATATACAGAAATAGATCTTAAGAGTCTGTTTTTTTTCCTGTTGGGAAAATGGAAGATATTGCTTCTCGGTGCCATATTGGGAGGAACCATCGCCGGAGGCCTGACAGCCAGGCAGACCCCGATGTACCAGTCCAGCGCAACCTTGTACGTACTGTCCAGGGAAACGGACGGCATATCAATGTCGGATTTACAGACGGGATCTGCGCTGATTTCAGATTACCAGGAGATAGTAGCCAGCAAATCAGTTATCGAAACAGCAATCGATACGCTGAAAAAAGAAGAAAATATTAGTCTGACCCCGGATCAGGTAAGTAATATGATGAGCGTATCAAACAAGACCGATACACGTCTGCTGGTCATTTCTGTCGTAAGCGATAATGCGAAGCTGTCCTGTCAGCTGGCTGAGGCACTCACATCTGCAGCTGTTGATCAGATGGCAAAGATTACAAAGGCAGATAAGCCATCTATTGTATCAGAGCCTGAAGTGGCAGACGAACCGCTGAGCAACAATATGACAAGAAATATCGAAAAGGGCATTCTGCTGGTTTTGATACTGATCTGCGGCATTTATACAGTAATATTTATTTTAAATGACAACATACATACAGAGGAAGATGTTAACAGATATCTCGACACCAGTGTTCTTGGCATCATTCCGGTCGATAAAGAACTGGAAAAGCTGGAACGTCTCGAAAACAAAGACAGAAAACACAATAACAAAAAGAAAAAAAGAAATAAGAAATAAAATGAAAGAATTTCGATGACAGGATATCGGGATATACATAGTTATATGCTGCCGGAAATCGTTACAGAGAGAGGAAGATGTTAATGCAAATGAGAAAGCTGAAGCATTGGGAAGTAGTCACTTTTTTATTGATGATATATGATTTCGTGGCGGTTACAATGTCCTACGGTGCGGCCTTGTTGATTCGGTTTGACTTCAGATTCAGTAAGATCGATGGACAGTATCTTCAGACATATTACAGAAGTATTCTGATTTATGCAGCATTCTGTGTAGTTCTGTTCTGGTTTATACGCCTGTACAAAAGTATCTGGCGTTTTGCGAGCTATACGGAGTTGCTGCGTATGATAATGGCAACCATTATCAGCGGTATCGCTTATACGGTGTTTATGACATCTTTTGTTTTGAGGATGCCGGCCTCTTATTATGTAATCGGAATTGCCTTCCAGTTTATTTTGACGCTGGGAATCCGTTTTTTTTATCGTTTCATTTTGCTGCTGAGAGGAAGAACAAACAAGAATGAATGCGAAAAGAAGGTTATGCTGATCGGTGCCGGATCCGCAGGACAGATGATCTTCCGTGACCTGAAGACCGCAAAAGAAACAAATGAAAAGGTAGCCTGCTTCATAGATGATAACCCCAACAAATGGGGAAGATATATTGACAGCGTGCCTGTCTTTGGCGGCAGGGACAGCATCATGGAAGCAGTGGAGAAATTCGAAATTGAAAAAATCTACATAGCGATTCCCAGTGCAAAACCGGAAGATAAGAGAGACATTCTTCAGATATGCAGCGAAACGACCTGCGAACTGATGAATCTGCCGGGAATGTATCAGCTGTATACGGGACAGGTTTCTGTCAGCAAGATGAAGACGGTAAAGATTGAAGATTTGCTTGGTCGTGATCCGATCAGACCGGATATGACAGAAGTATTCGAGTATATCAGGGGAAAAGCTGTTCTGATCACCGGCGTCGGTTCCATTGGCTCAGAATTAGCCAGACAGATCGCATCACATCAGCCAAAGCACCTCATTCTTTTTGACATTTATGAAAATAATGCCTACGATATCCAGCTGGAACTAAGAAAGAAATATCCGGAATTAAAGATGGATACAATTATCGGTTCTGTACGCGACAGTAGAAAAATATTCCAGGTATTTGAGAAATACAGACCGGAGATCGTATATCATGCAGCGGCACACAAGCATGTCCCGCTGATGGAAGACAGCCCCTGTGAAGCAATCAAAAATAATGCAATGGGGACATACAAAACCGCTTATGCGGCAATGACACACGGATGCGAAAAATTTGTACTGATCAGCACAGACAAAGCTGTAAATCCCACCAATATCATGGGAGCATCCAAGCGCCTGTGCGAGATGGTAATCCAGGCATTTGCGGCAAAGGTAAAAGAGGGAAAAGCAGATGAAGTACCGCAGCTCTTTACCCATGAAATGAGAGACATGATAATAGCACCGGAAATTGCAGAAGCACTGAAGATAACACAGACAGAATTTGTTGCAGTACGATTTGGTAATGTACTGGGAAGCAACGGCTCCGTCATTCCGATATTCAAACGACAGATCGAAGCCGGAGGCCCGGTAACAGTAACACATCCGGATATCATCCGTTACTTCATGACCATCCCGGAGGCAGTCAGCCTTGTACTGCTTGCCGGCACCTACGCCAAAGGCGGAGAAATCTTCGTACTCGATATGGGAGAACCTGTAAAAATAGACACCCTGGCACGAAATCTGATCCGTTTATCCGGATACACACCAGACGTTGATATCAGGCTGATCTACACAGGTCTCAGACCCGGCGAGAAGCTGTACGAAGAAAAACTGATGGCCGAAGAAGGCCTGAAGAAAACAAAAAATGACCTGATCCACATTGGCTGCCCGATACCATTTGACATAGAAGAATTCCTGAAACAGCTGGACAGCCTCATGGAAGCAGCATATAAGAACAAGGATGACATGAAAGAACGGGTGCAGAAAGTAGTAAGTACTTACCATCCGGCGTGAGAAAAAGATGCAGGAGCACAGCCAGGACAGAGAGTGATAACAGTATAATAGGGACAACCAAGAGAAAACCTTGATTTTACACAGGTTTTCGGAACATTGATCAAAACCTTATTATGAAAATTTCTATGGATTGTGACGATGATTCGAGAATCTGAGAGGTTGAAATGGCTTCTTGGGTACTCTGGATTGTTTCACAATAAAAGTAGAAAATAATAACAAAGGAACTGACCAAACTCACTGTATAGGATTTGCAGTGGGATATTGGTTGCTTTTATATATTGGAGAAATCTCCTATATCAATATAGATTATAGCTCAGATAAAACAATAGTAAAGCATATAAAAAACAAAACATCAAAATATTTATGAGGAGAAAATATGTCCAGTATAAATTCAAAAAATGAAATTATTAAAAGAAATATTCCTTTTAGCCCTCCAGATATAAGCGAATTAGAAATACAGGAAGTTGTAGAAGCTCTTCGCTCTGGGTGGATTACTACAGGCCCCAGAACAAAAGAATTAGAGAGAAGACTGGCAGAGTATTGTCATACGTCAAGAATGGTTTGCCTGAATTCGGCAACAGCAGCAGAAGAATTGAACTTCCGAATATGTGGAATTGAACCCGGCGACGAAATTGTAGTGCCGGCATATACTTACACTGCCAGTGCAAGTGCAGCCGTTCATTGTGGAGCAAAGGTAATCTTTGTTGACTGTCAGAAAGATAATTGTGAAATGGACTATGACAAGGTGGCAGAAGCCATTACAGCAAAGACAAAAGGAGTTGTAGCAGTAGACCTTGGTGGTATTATTTGCGATTATGATAAATTATATTCTGCCATCGAAAGTAAAAAGCACTTATTCAGAGCGAAAGAGGGTGACAGCCTTGGAGCAAGAATTCAGCAGGCTATAGGCAGAGTGATAGTATTTGCTGATTGCGCACATGCATTAGGTGCAAGTCGAAATGGTAAGATGGCTGGTGAGATAGCTGATTTTACTGATTTTTCTTTTCATGCAGTAAAGAACTTCACTACTGCAGAGGGCGGAGCAAGTACATGGAAAGATATAGAAGGAATTGATAATGAAGAAATCTATAAGAAGTTCCAGTTGTATAGCCTACATGGACAGAGCAAAGATGCACTTGCGAAAACGCAACTTGGAGCGTGGGAATATGACATAGTTGGTCCCTGGTATAAATATAACATGACGGATATCATGGCAGCTATCGGACTTTGCCAGTTAGACCGATATCCGGGAATGCTAAAAAGAAGAAAAGAAATTGTTGCAAAATACGATGCAATGTGCGATGAACTCGGAGTAAAACATTTAATTCATAGTGGAGAAAACTTTCAATCCTCAAATCATCTGTATTTGACTCGTATTCCGGGTATTAATGATGAAACGAGAAGGGAAATTATCATCAAACTCGCTGAATGTGGGGTAAATACAAACGTACATTATAAACCACTTCCGATGATGACCGCATATAAAGCTATGGGATGGGATATCAAAGACTTTCCGAATGCATATGATTACTATTGTAATTTAATAACACTTCCTCTTCACACAAAACTGAGTGATGAAGATGTAGATTATGTGATCGAGCAGTTTAGTGGAATCGTGAAAGAATATATTTAAATGTGATAATAGAGAAATGGGAGATATAGATGTTACAAGAATGGGAGAAATTACCTGAATTTATGCAGACGGAGGAGGTTCGTCCATATTATGACAGTTTGAAAAAGAAAAAAATTAGTCTGGCTTTAAAAAGAGGATTTGATGTATTTGCTGCATCTGTCATGCTTGTAATGTTTTCTCCTATATTAATTACTATCTCAATTATGATTGTAAGAGATTCTAAAGGAGGCGTGTTTTATCGCCAGGAACGTGTTACACAATACGGAAAAAAATTCAAAATATTTAAATTCCGGACAATGGTTGCCAATGCAGATAAAATTGGTACCCAGGTTACCATATCCAATGACAGTAGAGTTACAAAGATAGGAGAAATACTTCGTAAATATCGTTTAGATGAATTGCCACAGTTAATAAATATTATTTCAGGCGATATGACGCTTGTGGGAACCAGACCGGAAAGTACACATTATGTAAAAAAATATACCCCCGAAATGTTTGCGACGTTATTATTACCGGCAGGAGTTACATCTGAGGCAAGTATAAAATATAAAGATGAAGCTGAGTTGTTGGATAAAGCAGACGATGTGGACAAAGTATATGTGGAAAAAGTGCTTCCGGAGAAGATGAAATACAATCTTGGAAGTATTCGAGAGTTTTGTTTTTGGACTGACATAATAACCATGTTCAGAACAGTGTTTGCTATTTTATAGTAATTTCTAGAAATGCTATAGATATGAATATAAGTAAGAGGGTTATGAGATGATTACCATTAGGAAAGTAAAATCTAGTGAAAAAAATTTAATTGATGACATTGTCACAATACATCTTGAGTCATTTACTGCTTTTTTTCTTACATTTATGGGAAGAGGTTTTTTGAATCAGATGTATCATTCGTATTGTCATCATGTAGAGTCAGGCCTTCTTGTTGCCGAAGAAAATGGGAAGGAATTGGATTTTTAGCATATTCAAGGAAGTTTAGTGAACTTTATAAGCATATGATAAAAAAACGTTTGCTTCCTTTTGGTTGGTATAGTGTTGGGGCCTTTTTTCGAAGACCATCAGCATTTATGCATATTATTAGGGCATTTTTAAAACCTAGTGATGTTAAACGTGCAGAAAAATATGTTGAACTTTCTTCAATTGGAGTGAATCCTAAGTTCAAATCAAAAGGGATAGGTTCGATGTTGATAGATGAATTAAAGAGACAAGTTAATTTTGAACAATTTGCCTATATTACATTGGAAACGGATGCGGTTGATAATGATGGAGCTATTCATTTCTATGAAAAGAATGGATTTATTAGAGAAAGAATATTTGAAACAAAGGAAGGTCGAAAGATGTATGAATATAGATTTGTTGGGAAAATGAATGCTGAAAAGGAAAATTAATATGAATACAAGACGTCTATACATATTAAACATTGCGGACAGAAAGTTGAAGAGATTATGAAAAAAATACTGATAATTGGTGCTGGTTTTTTGCAGAGCTTTGTTATAAAAAAGGCAAAGAGCATGGGCTATGAAACATTAGCTGTAGATGCCGATCCAAAAGCAGTGGGATTTGCGTTTGTGGATAAATATGAAGTGATTGACATTGTGGACGAGACTGCGTGCCTTGCATATGCTCGAAAAGAAAATATTAATGGCGTTTTAACTGCGGCAACTGATTACGGTGTTTTAACTGCTTCGTATATTGCAAAGGAGATGGGCCTGAACGGTCTCAGATATGAAGTGGCACAGTTGATAAAAAATAAATATCTTGTTCGTAAATGTCTGTTTGAACATCATGTTGATGATACGGATCAAGCATATGAGATTAATAGCGAAACCGATATTGAAGAATTGGCAAAGCATCTTAATTATCCGGTAATGGTAAAGCCATGTGACGGCTCAGGCAGCCGGAGTGTAAGCAGAGTAAATGAGTCTTCCGAACTGAAAGAAGCTTGCGAATATGCTATGGCAGGTTCCATTACGCACAGAGCTGAAATCGAAACGTTTATCATTGGTAAAGAATATGGGGGGGAGGCACTTGTGATCGATGGTGAGCCACATGTTTTTGCAATCATGAAGAAATGGATGACAAAAGCTCCTTATTATGCAGAACTTGGTCATGCAATTCCCGATGACTTACCGAAGGACATTGAGGAAAAGGCAATCAACTGTGTTAAGGCGGCAATAAAAGCATTAGGTATAAATGCCGGATCGGTCAACATGGATATGTTAATCACTGAAGACGGTAAAGTATACATTATTGACATAGGTGCTCGTATGGGCGGAAATATGATAGGTCCATGTGTGGTTCCGTATGGAACGGGTATTGACTATATGGCGAATATGATTCGAAATGCTGTGTGTGATAAGGTTGATTTGACAGCAAGCAAACATGGTGCTGTGGCAACACGCTTGCTTGCGTTTGATGATGGTGTTGTAAAACGACTTCCAGATTTTAAAAAAATAGAGAAAGAATATAGTGTCGAGATTTATCATCATTTAGAAGTTGATCAGATAGTAAGAGAATATCATACCAATTTGGATGGTTGTGGATATGTCGTTGCAAAAGCGGCTGATATAGAAACAGCAATAAAAAAGGTCGAAGAGGTTTTGCAATTAATAAAAAATACAATTTTTTAACAGAGTGAGGTGGAACTGTATGGGTAGAAACATAAATGCGGTGGATGTCGAAAAGCTATATGAACGCAGTAGATATAAGAAAAACAGTAGCAGTTTCTATCAGTTATTTCTGAAGCGTATCTTAGACATTGTGATATGTATTGTTATCCTTCCGGTAATCCTACTGATAACAATTCCAATTGCGATAGCCATTAAAATTGAGGATGGTGGAGCGGTTTTCTATAAGTCTCGCCGACTTGGAAAAGGTTTTAAGGAATTTGATATGCTCAAATTCCGCTCAATGAAAGTGAATGCTCCCGATCTCAGAAATGATGATGGCAGTACTTATAATTCACAGAATGACAGTCGTGTAACTCATATCGGTCATTTTATCCGGGAAACTTCCCTTGATGAACTACCACAGTGTTTCAACGTGCTGGTTGGGCATATGAGCCTGATTGGCCCACGGGCTGGCGATGTGGAATCGAAGGATACTTATGAGGAAGATGAAAAGGATAAATTGCTTATTCGTCCTGGAATTAGTGGATATACACAAGCATATTATCGCAATAATTTGGGCGTGAGAGAAAAAAGACTTTACGATGCTTGGTATGCGCATAATGTATCTTTTTGGCTTGACATAAAGATATTTATCAAAACTATGGCAACTGTTCTGAAAAGAGAAAATGTTTATACAAATGTTGAATCTGTAGAGAAAAAATCATTTGTTAAAAAGTAATGAGATTATTGTATGAGAAGGATTAACATGAGAATACTAAGATTACGTGCTTATTATGCACCTGAATTGACTGCAAGTTCCCATTTGGAAGAGGATATGGGTGTCGCATGCAAAAAATACAATATTACAAGTATTAACTATACTCCTATGCCGACAAGAGGTATAAGCAAGGATGTACGACGTGAATACAAAAATAGAAAATACGAAGAAATGTATGACGGATATGTAATTGTACATCGTTTCTCTATGTTTCGCGAAGGAAAAAATCCTATTCAAAGGGCGTTTCGTTATCTTTGTTGCAACGTAAAAGAGTATTTCCGTAGCATAAGAGAAAAGAATATTGATATTGTGCATAGTGGGAGCACTCCTCCGACACAGGGGGCTCTTAGTGCAATGGTTGCAAAGAAGCTGAGTAAAAAGTATAAGCATAAAGTTCCATTTGTATACAATTTACAGGACATATTCCCGGACTCTCTGGTGAATACCGGAATGACGCATGAGGGGAGCCTACTGTGGAAAATCGGTAGAAAAATAGAGAATTATACATATAAGAATGCTGACAGGATTATAGTAATCAGCGAAGGATTTAAGAGAAATATCATGGCGAAAGGAGTGCCGGAAGAAAAAATTACAGTTGTTTCTAATTGGATTGATTTAGATGCAGTCCAGCCGATAGAGAAAGAAAACAATGCCCTATATGATGAGTTCGGAATAAGTAGAGACAAATACATCGTTGTCTACGCAGGAAACTTTGGCGCAGCTCAGGGAGCGGATGTGGTTCTGAAGGTTGCTGAGAAGTTGAAGGATGAGGTGGATATCCAGTTTGTCATATTCGGTGGTGGCGCATATTTTGAAGATGCCAAAGTACAGGCAGCGTCGCTTCCGAATGTAATAATTCATGGCTTGCTGCCACAGGAGCGAGTTTCTGAGGTATATAGCATTGGCGATGTGGCTTTGATTACCTGCAAGCAGGGGACCGGTAACGCAGGAATGCCGAGCAAGACATGGAGTATTATGGCATGCAATACACCGATTATAGCGTCTTTTGACACCGACAGTGATTTGGCTGATGTTCTGAGGTCATCTGGGGCGGGAAAATGCGTTCAGCCGGGAAATGCAGAAGCTTTGGCGAATGCAATTAAGGAAGCATGTAGTGATTGTTCGATAGAGAGGAAAATTGCAGATGACATTCGAGGGTATGTCATGCAAAACGCATCAAAGGATGTTTGTTTGAATAAGTATATCGAAGCAATGATATCAGCAAGGGAGAGCATAGAGTAATGGTAGTTGGAATTGTGGCGGCGAATAATATAAGATATTCACCATATATTTTTTATTACACAAACATTTTGGATGAACTTGAAATTGAATATGAGTTGATTTATGCCAATCAAAATCAGTTAGAGGAAAAATTCGATAAGACTAGTTATCCAATTGAATGGAACATGAATTGTTCAAGGGCAGTGGAGTACCTTAAGTATTCTAGAAAAGTGATTTCTATAATTAAGAAAAAACGATATAATGGGCTAATAATGTTAACTGCGATTACAGCAACTTATTGTAGTAATTTCCTTGTAAAGTATTATTTAAATAAATATATAGTTGATATTCGGGACTATACACATGAGAATATATGGCTGTACAACCTTCTTGAAAAAAAAGCGATTTTTAATTCTGCTATTACTGTGATTTCTTCTCCAATGTTTAGAAAATTCTTACCTAAATTTGATTATAAAATTTGTCATAATATAAATTTTAAGGTAGAGTCTCAAAAAACTTGGCGTAAACCTATGAAAGATAGAATTATTATTGGATATGTAGGATCTCTTGGATATAAAGAAAACTGTGTTTCACTCATTAAACTGGTAAATGAAGATGAAAGATTTGAATTCAGAATATATGGATCGGAGCCGGGAGAACATAGTATAGAGACACTAGTGAAAAGTTTGAATAATAATCGAATCACTTACTATGGTGCCTATATGCCAAATGAAAAAGAAACTATTATTGATTCTATTGATATTTTATTTAACACTTATGGAAATGGTTGTGCATTATTAGATACTGCGTTGTCGAACAAATTATACGATGCTTTTTATCATAAAAAATTACTTTTGACTAGCCCTAATACTGCTATGGCAGAAATTGCTGGGGAAATAGCGTTCAATCTTGATTATAATTCAGTAACATCCCTAGACAATTTGTATAAATGGGTTATTGGAAAAGAAGTGACGGAAGTTCAGCAATTCCAAGACACTATGTTTATGAAGTTTTATGAAGAAAATAAGGAAACTACAAAATGTGTTTCTGACGAGATACTAAAATGGAAATAATGGGGGATAAAGGTGATGACAAAAGTAATGTTGGTCTTTGGGACAAGACCGGAGGCTATTAAGATGTGTCCGCTGGTTAATGAATTGAAAACTAGAGAGACGATTGAAACTATTGTATGTGTGACGGGGCAGCACAGACAGATGCTTGATCAGGTTTTGAATACATTTAATGTTGTTCCTGATTATGATCTTTCAATTATGAAGCGAGGTCAGACACTTTTTGATATTACCACCAGTATTTTGGAGAAGATTAAAGCAGTTCTTGAAGAAACGAAACCGGATGTTGTTCTTGTACATGGTGATACATCGACAACATTTGTTACTGCTTTAGCCTGCTTTTACCTTCAGATTCCTGTTGGACATGTAGAAGCAGGTCTTCGTACATATAATATTCACTCTCCATATCCAGAAGAGTTTAACCGTCAGGCGGTAGGGATTATTTCACAATATAATTTTGCACCAACTCAGATGGCGGCAGATAACTTAATAAAAGAAGGTAAGGATTCGTCTAAGATATTTATCACAGGGAATACTGTGATTGATGCAATGCAACATACAGTCAGAGAAGACTATACTCATCCTGAACTTGAATGGGTAGGAGATGGGAAGCTTATTTTTATTACAGCTCATAGAAGAGAAAATCTGGGTGAGCCTATGCATAATATGTTTAGGGCAATTCGTCGGGTTCTTGATGAGCATCCTGAGTGTAAAGCCGTATATCCAATACACATGAATCCTGTAGTCAGAAAGGCAGCAGACGAAGAACTTGGAGACTGTGACCAAATTCATATTATTGAGCCTATAGAAGTGTTTGATTGTCACAATTTTGAAGCCAAATGTCATCTTTGTCTTACAGATTCGGGTGGGATTCAGGAGGAAGTGCCCTCTTATGGTAAACCAGTACTTGTCATGAGAGATACAACTGAAAGACCAGAAGGCGTCAAGGCTGGAACGTTGAGACTTGTTGGTACAAACGAAGAAGTAATTTACAATAACTTTAAGGAACTTCTTGAAAATCAGGATGCATATAATGCAATGGCTAAGGCATGCAATCCTTATGGTGACGGACACGCATGTGAAAGGATTGCGGATATTCTGGAAGGTAAAGAATATACTCTATGGGTAGCTAAATGAAAGGAGATTATTATGGCAAAATTTATTGCTTTTTATTTACCGCAGTTTCATCCGGTTCCAGAGAATGATAAGTGGTATGGAAAAGGATTTACAGAGTGGACAAATGTAGCTAAAGGAAAACCTTTATTTAGAGGTCATTACCAACCGCATATTCCTGCTGATTTAGGTTTTTACGATTTGAGATTAAGAGATACTATTGTTGCGCAGACAGAACTTGCAAAAGAGTATGGTGTGGATGGATTCTGTTATTGGCATTACTGGTTTGGTAATGGTAGAAGATTGTTAGAGAAGCCGTTTCAGGCATTGGTTGCAGATAAAACTATTGATTTTCCATTTTCTTTAGCATGGGCGAATGAAACGTGGGAAAAAAAACTGTGGGACAAAAATAAAAAAAATGAGATTATAGCAGAGCAATTGTACCCAGGTAAACAAGACTATATAGATCATTTTTATGCACTATTGGACGCATTTTCCGATAAACGCTATATTAGAGTGGACGGAAAACTATTTTTCATTGTATATAGACCATTGAGTTGTCCTGATATAGATGTGTTTATCAAGACGTGGAGAGAACTGGCTGAAAAAGAAGGGTTGGGTGGTTTTTATTTTGTTGCAAAGGATTTTGATTGTCGAGATAAAGAACAATTACTTTCATTTGGATTCGATGCCATTTATAATGACACAGTTTTAAATATTCATCATAAACTCAGTATGATAAATAAACTCAGATTAAAAATTCAAAGAGATATATTTGGTATGCCAACTACTTTTAAATATAAAGATGCTATTAAGTATATGGTGACAAAAGATGATTATGAGGATAATATTTTTCCACTAATAGCACCAAACTGGGATCATTCACCAAGATCAGGAAGAAAAAGTTTGATTTTGACGGATTGTAATCCGGATATTTTTGGACAGGTTGTAAATGATGCTATTAAGGCTATAAAGGGAAAATCGTCAGAACAGCAAATTGTTATGATTCGAGCATGGAATGAATGGGGTGAAGGTAATCATCTTGAACCGGATTTAAAATATGGAAGAGGATACTTAGAACAACTTAAAACTGTGCGACAAAAGGAAATGGTATGAGAAACGATAGTATTATAGGAGTCGTGGTGGTATACAACCCTAATATTGAGAAACTAATAGATAATGTCAATTGTTATATTCAGAACATAGATAAATTGTTATTATGGCAAAATTCTTCTATTACAAATGAGGATAAGAAAAAAATAATAGATGAATGCAGCTGTTCAGAGAAAATTGTTTTTAGTGGCAATGGTAGTAATCGTGGTCTAGATGTTGCGTTTAATGAAGCGTTAGAGGTTGCATCGAAAGAAAAATATATATATTTAATGACTATGGATCAAGACAGTACTTGGTTAGAGTTTGATAAGTACTTATCTACTATTGCATCAGTTAAGAATGATCGGATTGCAATATTTGGACCACAAGTAATAAATGCTTTTGATGTTGTAGATTATAAACATAAAGAATGTTCGATTGAGACGGCAGATTTTGTGATTTCGTCAGGTGCTATCTATAAAGTAAATATAATTAGCTTGATTGGTGGTTTTTCAGAGGGATACTTCATTGATGCTGTAGATGAGGAAATATGTTTTAGAGCAAAAAAAAGAGGATTTGAAACTGTAAGAGTTAATACCGCAAAGTTATTGCAAGAATTTGGAACATATAAAAAAAGATCAGTATTTGGTAGAACAATAGCATCATCAAATTATTCTGCTTTTAGATATTATTATATTGTTCGCAATCATATATGGCTTGCCAAAAGTGGATTGCTTGATAAACAACAGAGAAGATTAACACTTAGAAATTATGTTTTTTCATTATCAGTAAAAGTTCTTTTACTTGAAGAAAACAAAGTGAGAAAAATAATATCAATTATAAAGGGAATTGGGGCCGGTTTTTTTTCTAAGCCCAAAGAGAGGATTATACGGTGATTCAAACATACATATATGCTACGATAATGATAATTATTTTGATTGGATTATTTATGAAAAAAACAAATATTATGGGAAGAGTACTGTGGGTATTATTTACAATTATTAGTGCTTTTTCTGTCATTGCAATGAAAGCCGGATTAGTTGAATCAAATGTCACGCTTTTTCCGTATTTATTTTTAATAGTAGTATATCTCATTGCTTTTTATCCTTTTATTACTGAAAAGGGAAGGTTTTTAGTTGAAAAAGTTACATATAATTTAAATATCAAATATGTAATATTTGCGTATGTTTTTATTATTGCCGGTATTATCTCAATTATGTATTATTTACCAGTGGTAAGGCAGTTAATGATTTCAGGAGAGTGGAATCAGAATAGAAGTGATTTATATTCGGGTGCTTTTCATCTTTCATATACTTGGTATCAGTATTTTGCCTTACAGTTTGTTGGATATACAGAAATATTAGGAATAATTGTTGGTTTTACTTTGTTGAGAAACGAACAAAAGAGTATACTGGGTTGGTTATCAATAATTGTTGGCAGTCTTGCAAGTGTTCTGAGTGCAATGTCACAGTCTTCAAGAGGGGCAATTGTAAATATAGTATTACTGGTTTTAACTATTTTCTTTTTCTTTTACAGAGAGCTGGCTAACAGTAAAAAAAGATTAATTTTGATCTTTGTATTAGCTGGTATTATATCAATGCTACCTTATGTGATAGAAGTAACAGTTTCTCGCTTTTCAACTACAGGGGCATCGGATTCTATTATAAGTTATTTTGGTCAGCCTCCGGTGGTGTTTAATTATGGTGTAACGCCAGTTTACAAACATATGTATGGACTATATGCATGGGGGAATTTATTTGGGGCATCACCAGTATCACCATCTGATATTGGTGGTTCTTGGGGAACAGGTTTTTATTCTTTTGTTGGATGGATGTATATTGATTGGGGATATATTGGTACAATTATAGTATCTATTATAATTGCTTATCTAACATATTGTATTATTGCTAAGGAAACATATGACATAGCAGATTTATTTTTGATTTTCTTTATCTATTATACTTTGTTACAAGGAGTATTTGTTATTGGCAGAGATTATTGTTACAATATGTTTATGACATTGATGATTTATGGTTTTATAAAAATATTCTTTGATAAATATACATTTGTAGTAGGCAGTATTAAATTATAGAATTAAGGAGCATTGAGAGAAATGAAATTAGAACGAACTAAGAATAGTGTAAGAAATGCGTTCTATGGAATGGCATACAAGTTGGTATCTATAATAATGCCGTTTGTTGTTCGTACGGTTTTTATTAGAACGTTAGGTGTTGAATTTCTTGGCTTGAATAGTCTGTTCACTTCGATTCTTACAGTGTTAAATTTGACTGAACTAGGATTTAGCAGTGCAGTTGTTTTTTGCATGTATAAGCCAATAGCAGAAGATAACACAGAAGAAATGAATGCATTGCTTGCATTTTACAAAAAAGTGTATTGGTGTATTGGGGTGATCATTTTTGCAATTGGAATTGTTTTAATTCCAGTTCTCCCGCACTTGATTAATGGATCATACCCGGATAATGTTAATATAGTTGTGATTTATTTAATATATCTTATTAATACTGTAATAAGTTATTTTCTATTTGCATATCTGGAATCATTGATAACGGCTTTTCAGAGAGATGATATTATCAGCAAAATTAATATAGTAATTACAACTTTGATGTATCTAGTACAAATTGTGATGTTAGTTACTTTAAAAAATTACTATGCATACATTTTGGTTATGCCACTGTTTACAGTGATTAATAATATTCGAACTGCAATAATTGCTAAGAGGATGTTTCCTCAATATAAGCCTGTAGGAAAAATATCAGATGAAGCAAAAAGAGAGATTAAAGAAAAAATAAGTGGTTTGGTAATATTCAAAATATGCTATGTGTCAAGAAACGCATTTGACAGCATTTTTATATCCATGTTTTTGGGATTGGCAGATACCGCAATTTATAACAATTATTATTATATTATGAATGCAGTTGTTGGCATTACAAGCGTTTTTACGTCATCTGTACTTGCGGGAGTGGGCAACTCTGTAGCAAGCGATAGTGTAGAAAAGAATTATTCAGATATGAATAGAATGAATTTTATATACATGTGGATTGCAGGATGGTTTACAGCGTGTATGTTATGTATATATCAACACTTTATGAAAATTTGGGTTGGTGCTGATTTAATGTATCCTTTTTCCATAGTTGTACTACTGTGCGTTTATTTTTATATTCTGAAGATGGGTGATGTTCGTTACATTTATGAGCAAGCCAAGGGATTGTGGTGGGAATATAGGTATAGATCAATTGCGGAGACAGTAGGTAATATTTTTTTGAATTATTTTCTTGGGAAATTTTGGGGAATATATGGTATTATTATTGCTACAATAATAACACTGTTTTTTATTAATTATTTTTACGGAGCCAAGGTTATATTTAAATCGTATTTTACAAATCAGAACATAGTTCGGTATTTTTTACAGAATAGCATATATACAGTTGCGGCCTTAGTAGCATGTTTCATAACTTATGTTGCGACAGTTTTTATTCCTTATACATGGCTTGGATTTGGTGCCAGACTTATTATTTGTTTGATGGTACCGAATATTGTTATGTTTATAGTATTGTTTAAAACAACTATGTTTAAAGGATCCTATGCTTGGGCTAAAACAAAAATGAGATTTTTGAAATAAGGTGACAGAATGAATGAATTAGTATCTATAGTAATACCAGTATATAATCAGGAAAAATATTTGGAAAAATCAGTGGTATCAGCATTGTCACAGTCATATCAAAATATTGAAATTGTCTGCGTTAATGATGGATCAACGGATTCAAGTCGATTGATACTGGAGAAATTCAGAACTCATGATTCCAGAATAAAAATAGTTAATCAAGAGAATGGGGGGCTAGTGCATGCAGTTGTTACAGGAGTAAGAAACGCAAGAGGAAAGTACCTTTGTTTTCTTGATTCAGACGACTATATTGGAAAAAATTATGTAGAGTATTTCTTAAATCATATTGGAGATTCTGATTTTGTTGCAGCGGGTCATTATATCGATAATGGGAAGTATTTAACTGAAAACAAAACATTGATTAATGCTGAATATTCAAGTGATGGTATTCAAGAATTAATTGAAAACTTGGTTTGGGACAATAAAAATAAACGACTTTCTAAGAATATATTGAATTCCAGGTGGAATAAAATGTATCGTACAGAAATAGTTAGGCTATATATTGATAGTTACGATGATTGTAGCAGTATTTCCTTTGGTGAAGATACGATATTTACATATTTTCTATTGAAGAATTCTATAAAATGTAAGGTTTTTTCAGAATTGAATTCCTATTATTATAATACAGGGAATCAAAATTCTATGATGACGAGTGGGAAAATTGGACAACATATTGAAAAAGCTAAGTCGTCATTTGAATTATTAAAGAAATATATGGAAGCAAATAATGATTATTGTGGACAAGCATATGTAATGTACTATTTCTTGGTAGAATCGCTATTTCAGAGGTTAGAGCATATGGAAAGTGAGACTGAATTTAGAGAATTGTATAGTAGATTAAAAAAGGATAGAGATTATCAAAAAGCACTTACAATTTTAATAAAAAACAGCAGAGGTAAAAGACGACTGGTTTTTGCTCTTCGAAAATACATATCAGTAGCTAAAATTTATAAGATTTTGTTTAATATGAGTAAGTAAATAGGAGAAGTGTAAATGCAAGTTGGTAACAAGCAGATATAAAAACAAGAGTTGTAGTTGCCCTTTTTTGTTAAGTATGTCATTGCTTGTGAAATTGGTTAGCGCTTAGTGGATGGTAGATGGGACGAAAGAAGTGAAGACAGGATTTACTTAGATATGAAAGTTTATCACATAATTGATCAAAGAGAAAATAATCTTTATAAAGTGAATAATGGAGATATTTTAAGAATTTACGCATTTATCATCTATCCGGTATAAGATACTATGTTATATATCACTATTGACTTTGGGTTTGAGATAATTAAAAATGGTTAAAGCTGATAGAATCAATAGATTTAGGCTTGACAGAATAGGAAGGAAAAATCGATGTCTTTATTTAAGAATAAAACACTTATGATTACAGGAGGTACGGGTTCATTTGGGAATGCAGTTTTAAACCGTTTCCTTCAGACTGATATTGGTGAAATTAGAATTTTTTCTCGTGATGAGAAGAAACAGGATGATATGCGCCATGAGTTTCAGATTAAGATGCCTGAAGTTTCAGAAAAAATTAAATTCTATATTGGAGATGTTAGAGAACTTCAGTCATGCAAAAATGCTATGTATGGAGTAGATTACATTTTCCATGCCGCTGCGCTGAAACAGGTACCATCGTGTGAGTTTTTCCCAATGGAGGCTGTTAAAACAAATATTGTGGGTACTGACAATGTGCTTACTGCTGCTATTGAGGAAGGTGTCGAAGCAGTTATCTGTCTTTCGACTGACAAAGCAGCATATCCAATCAATGCAATGGGTAAATCAAAATCTCTGGAAGAGTCTGTAGCTATCGCAAAGAGCCGTTATTCTGGAAAAACCAAAATTTGCTGTACAAGATATGGTAACGTTATGTGTTCTCGTGGGTCTGTTATTCCTCTTTGGATTGATCAGATTAAGGCAGGTAATCCTATCACAGTCACAGAGCCTAATATGACGAGATTTATTATGTCTCTTGAGGAAGCGGTTGATCTTGTTATCTATGCATTCGAAAATGGAGAGAACGGAGATCTTCTTATTATGAAGGCACCTGCTTGTTCAGTTGGCCTTCAGGCAGAGGCAGTTTGTGAGATGTTTGGTGGTAAAAAAGAAGATATTAAGGTTATTGGTATCCGTCATGGCGAGAAAATGTATGAGACATTACTTACCAATGAAGAGTGCGCAAAGGCTATTGATCTTGGTGGATTTTATAGAGTCCCCGCTGATAATCGTGGCTTGAATTATGATAAGTATTTTAAAGTTGGAGATGCCGAAAGAAATCTTCTGACTGAATTTAACTCAAATAACACAAAACTTCTTAATAAAAAAGAAATCAAAGCGAAGATGATGGAACTGGCATATATTCAAGAAAGATTGGCTGAGGAGTGAAAAAATACGGAGATGAATGTTCCCTGTTTTGATAAAAGCTAAATTGTATTTATCGAAAATTTTCTCGACATTAGGGTTTGTGGTATTTATTAAACCGGATTTTCGGGTACTGCGGTTCTGGAATTGCCCGGAATACTCACTTTAAATGGGATGATAAGAATTCAAATATAAAATCTGAAATAATGCGTCCCAAAAAAGATTTTGAAGGGATATGTGAAAGTGAAAACAATAAACATTACACCAGAAGAAAAAGTATTTATTCAGATTCTGCAGGATCATTTGCATAGACAAAAGACGCTTATAAGTGAGAATGTAGATTGGGATATAATTTATAATTATTCAAAACAGCATCAAGTTGAAGCAATAGTATATTATCAAACGAAAAAAGAAGATTTAAGAAAAAGTTACTTTGTAGCCTTATATTATGCATTTAACAGAAAGCTACTTTTAAAGCAATTATTTTCTGAAATAACTACTGCATATGTTATTGTTAAAGGAATTGAAGTTGCAAAGCTTTATCCAGTACCAGAACTTAGAACTATGGGAGATATTGATATAGTTGCACGCAATCGAGAAGAATTTCATAATGCGTTTATAAAGTTAGGGAGTATAGTTGATTTAAATAAAAAGGATTGGGAATGGCATTATCATAAATCTGAGATAAATATTGAACTGCATGATAGACTTGTTTATAAAGAAACTGTAAACGATAATATTAAGCAAGTCACTTTCTTTAATAATTTATGGATTTATGTACAAGATAATAAGCTGGATTGGAATTTTCATTTTATGTTTCTTATTTATCATTTAAAAAAACATATTATGAATTCAGGGGTGGGATTTCGACAGTTTTTAGATATTGCCGTAGTAATGAAATATGTTGATCTTGATTGGACATGGATTAGTGAAAAGCTTGATGAGATTGAATTATTACCTTTTACATGTGTTGTTTTAGGATTTATAAAAAAATGGTTTGATGTTGAGGGAGAGATTGAAGCTACTTTAATTGAAGATGATTTTTACTATGAAGCAACAAAAAAGATATTTAAAGATGGTGTGTTTGGATTTAATAATGAAGAAAATAAAAAGGCAATAGTAATAAATGAAACAATTCGGCAAGGGAAAATTGCCCAGTTTAAAACATTAGTAAAAAAAGTGTTCCCTTCATATGAATATATGTGCGCTACTCCACACTATGCTTGGATAAAGAAAAGAATTATTCTTCTTCCTGTAGCCTGGGCATATAGATGGTTTAGAGGATTTATGAAGTTTGATTCCAGAATGGAGTTTTTGAAAAGTAGCTTTGTCAGAAATGAGAAAATTGAAAAGCGTGAAGCTATGTATAGAAAATGGAAGCTGTGAGGTTTGGAGGTTTAAATCTTCTGTTTCTAGAAATGAATTATCGGTAATTATGAATGCTACTAAACGCATTTTGAAAGTGGGTAGTTTTGTGGCACAATACACTTGCTATGAACATATCCACAATAGGTGTGAGTATTTCGGGTGATTTTACACTGCAATTCCAGGAATCGGAAAACACCTTAAAACATCTTGATTACTAAGACTGATATGGTGATATATTTGTCAAACCCTTGCCGTTACTGCGGTGCAAAGCAGACTTTACAAATATAGAATCGTATCAGACACTCTTTGGGATAATTTCTTGCCACCGAAATACTGAAATCCATATACCGGTGATTATTCTGGGACTCTCTGAACCACCTGTCCGGACTTCGCCGTACAGGAATATTCAGTTTGGGATAGTAGATCATAATTGAATTGATATTGACTTACTGGGTATTTGCGAAGATTATCTGCCCGCCGATTGCGCAAATTTAAATTGCTATTAATACTCCCGAAGAGGGAGTATTACAGAATGGATTATTAGGAACATTGATTGTAATTCTTATTGGTCAGTTTCCTTAGATTAATGGATAAAGGCCAATAAAATCAAAGATTTGTAGCATTTATAAAACGCCTAAAGAATATTTAGAGAAGGAGAGAGCAAATTGCAATGAGAACATACGATACTGTAAAATGGAAAGAAAACGGAAAGTTAAAATTGTTAATCATTGTAGGAACCAGACCGGAAATTATCCGTCTGGCGGCTGTGATTAATAAAACTCGTAAGTATTTTGATGTGATTCTGGCACATACCGGACAGAATTATGATTATAACTTAAATGGTGTATTTTTTAAAGATTTGAAGCTGGAAGATCCGGAGGTATATCTGAATGCGGTCGGAGCGGATCTTGGAGAAACCTGTGGAAATATTATTGCACAGAGCTATAAGCTGATGGCAGAGATTAAACCGGATGCTGTTCTGGTTCTTGGAGATACGAATAGTTGTTTATCTGTGATTGGTGCGAAGCGACTGCACATTCCGATTTTCCATATGGAAGCAGGTAATCGTTGCAAGGATGAGTGTCTTCCGGAAGAAACGAACAGACGTATTGTAGATATTATTTCCGATGTGAATATGGCATATTCCGAACATGCACGTAGATATCTGGCAGACTGTGGTCTGCCAAAGGAGCGTACCTATGTGACAGGGTCTCCTATGGCAGAGGTGTTGCACAATAATTTAGCTGAGATTGAAGTTTCAGATATTCATAGCAGACTTGGATTGGAAAAGGGAAAATATATTTTGCTGTCTGCACATCGTGAGGAGAATATTGATACAGAAAAGAATTTCTTATCTTTATTTAATGCGATCAACAAAATGGCTGAGAAATATAATATGCCGATTTTATATTCGTGCCATCCGAGAAGCAGAAAGAGAATTGAATCTACAGGATTTCAACTTGATCCGAGAGTAATCCAGCATGAGCCACTTGGTTTCCATGATTATAACTGTCTGCAGATGAACGCATTTGCAGTAGTGTCCGATTCCGGAACATTACCAGAAGAAAGTAGCTTCTTTACATCCGTTGGACATCCTTTCCCGGCTATTTGTATCCGTACATCAACAGAACGCCCGGAAGCGTTAGATAAAGCCTGCTTTATTCTTTCTGGGATTGATGAAAAAGGATTATTACAGTCCGTTGATACGGCAGTTAAGATGAACAGAGCGGGAGACTATGGTATTCCAGTTCCGGATTATATTGAAGAAAATGTCAGCTCAAAGGTTGTAAAGATTATTCAGAGCTATACAGGTGTTGTTAATAAAATGGTTTGGAGAAAAGAAATGTAAATAAAGTCTGTTACACACATTCTATAACAGACAAGACAAGGGACGTGAATGGTATGAATATTTTAATAACAGGTGCGAAAGGCATGGTCGGTACTGCCTTGGTAAACAATTTAAAGAATATCAGAGACAACAAAAACAGAACCCGTCCGAATATCGAGATAGAAGAGATATATGAGTATGATCTTAATTCAATCGAGGAGGAATTAGATCAATATTGTCAGAAAGCGGATTTTGTATTTAATCTTGCAGGTGTAAATCGTCCGGAAAATCCGGAAGATTTCATGAAAGGAAATTTTGGCTTTGCATCTGTATTGCTTGATACATTGAAGAAATATAATAACAAAGCAACGATTATGCTGTCGTCTTCCATACAGGCTACACTTGCGGGTCGTTTCGGAAATTCAGAATATGGACGCTCAAAAAAAGCGGGAGAAGAATTATTCTTTGATTATGCAAATGAAACAGGAGCTAAGGTTGCCGTATATCGTTTTCCTAATTTGATGGGACATTCCAGACCAAAGTATAATTCCGCAGTATCAACTTTCTGTTGGGCAGTAGCAAATGATGAAGAATTTACTGTAAATGACAGTAGCACAGAATTGGAATTGTTATACATTGATGATTTAGTAGAAGGCATGTTTGATCTGATAGAAGGCAAGGAGAAGCACTGTGAATTTGATGGTGTGGAAACGATTATAAAAGATGATGGAAAATATTGCTACGTTCCAGTAACACATAAAGTTACATTGGGAGAGATTGTTGACTTATTACGGCAGTTTAAAGAGCAACCAACGACACTTCTGATGCCGAAAATGCCGGAAGGTTCCTTTGCAAAGAAGCTTTACAGCTTGTACCTCACATATCTTCCGACAGATAAGTTTAAATATGCGCTTAAAATGAATGTTGATGATCGTGGAAGTTTTACAGAATTGGTGCATACCGAAGATTGTGGTCAGGTGTCAATCAATATCAGCCGACCGGGTATTACAAAAGGTCAGCACTGGCACAATTCGAAATGGGAACTTTTCATTGTTGTGGCAGGGCATGGACTGATTCAGGAACGCAATATTAATACAGGAGAAAAGGTGGAGTTTGAAGTAAGCGGAGATAAAATCGAAGCGATACATATGATTCCGGGCTGGACGCATAATATCATTAATCTGAGCGAAACGGAAAATCTTGTAACGGTTATGACATGTAATGAAATCTTTAACTCAGAAAAACCGGATACATTTTTTGAACAGGTTTAAAAGCATTTTGGAAAGGTAGTGGATGGTACATATAATGGATTCGATGATGAAGTAAAACAGAAAATTCTTGATTTCCTGCACCCACCTGTGTGGGAGCAGACCGGAAATAGTAAACCGAAGTTGGACAACTGGCAGAAGTACATGGAGAATGGGGAGTATTTGTGAAGTGCGGAGATCACAGAGGAAGCAAATTATAATATGATTGACGGACTCAAAAACAATTCTGCACCGAAAGATAAAAAGAACCGTCCAAAGGAATCAGTCCTTGCAAAACTGAACGAGAAAAAGGAAGAAGTAGCAAGACGCAGTGGACAGAAAGCTATGCAACAGGTAATGGGACAAGATATGGAACGCAGGAAAAACTGATTATATTTTAGGGGACATAGCATAAAATAATGGTGAGCTGATTATAGGCAAAAGAATGTTTTGAAGTATTGACAGGATATTTGAAATGACGTATACTAAGCTCAGTGATCGTTCTGTAGAAACTTGCGAAGCCTACAGGCGGGGGGGAGAGCCTGCGGGTCTCTCCCTCTTTTCGTTTAAGGAGAAATGTTATGCAGACACCGAAAAAATTCTCTTCTTTTAGTGATCAGGTTTCATGGATTAGTGATGAAAAAGGGATAAAAGTAAAAGACAGAAAATATGCCGAAGAGATGTTACATCAAATAGGATACTTTCCTCTTATGGGAGGATATAAGCATCTTTTTAGAATATCGAATACGAAGAAATATAAGCCAGGAATAAGTTTTGAAGAATTAGTCAGTCTGTATAAGTTTGATGCGGAGCTTAGAGAGCTGTTTTTTAAATATTTACTGCAGATCGAGAGACATATGCGTTCTTTGATGTCATATTATTTTACAGAATTATATGGAGCAGAACAGCAGCAGTATCTGGATGCTAACAATTATAATAACACAAAAAGAAATCATGCAACGATTGTAAAGCTGATAGCGACATTGAAACGGGCAATAACTACCACAGATTATACATATATCAATTATTATCGTAAGACATACGGCGAGATTCCTTTATGGGTTCTGGATAATGGCTCTATTTCATGGGTTTGAAGACTCGGATAACCCGGATCAGCCGACAACAGCTTTAAAGCCTTTCCCCATTTTTTATACAACTGTTCTTCCTTCTTTTTTATATTACCGGAACGATATTCTCCTGCAGGTCTAACCAAAGTTCCTGCATTTCAGGAATTCCCATTCGTATATTAAAATTCATCGCTCATTCCTTTTAAAAATCTGACAGGTCAATAGCCGGGGAAACATCGCCTCTCTTAAAGTTACTTACTGCACGATCCATATCTGCCAGAGTTCTGGCTGAAATGCTCTCTGGCACTGCCAGTTCCCGAGGTTCCAGAATAATGCAGCCATTTCCGTATTCTTTTACATTATAATACTGATAAGCAGCTCCTCTGAGCGTAATTCTTTTTTTGTTATCCAGATGGGCAACATAATCTTTCATTGCTTCCATTATCAACACCTCCTACGCAAGCGTTTGTGTGGGAAATCCCACCTCTTGTTATTATAATACGCTTTTCTATATTTTCTGTCAATCCAATTTTGTTTATTCCTGTACACTCCAGAATATTCATGCCCTGGCAGACGGCAGGTGGCAGATAAGGTATCTATAAAAATCGGTACTTGCTCCAAAGATCCTGCCACCCATCACTCTTTTAATCGAATACTGTTTTACTGTTTTTCATTTACCCGATATTCCAGCTCATTCTTCATCCGGCTTCTCGTATCACGCATTGTTCGCCCAGATATTCCCTGCTCCTTTGCCTTTTCGTCTAATTCTCTGATTGAAATCTCTGTTGCCCACCATAATGCTCTTTACATTTATAATCATTGCCATAATTGCACCTCCAGATAGTGTAAATTTCAGTTGAAAGTTACCTTTAATCTTTCGAGAATATATGACAGAGCAGCATGCTAAAACTACATTTTTTGTCCGCAGAATGGAAAAAGAAGAATAAATGTTGAGAAAAATGTAGTTAATGTGGTACTATATTCAGACAGAACCTTGTTTACGTCTTTGATATAGGAGGCAGAGCAATGATATATTTTGACAATGCAGCAACAACACTGAAAAAGCCAGATGGAGTAGCGCAGGCAGTAGCCGGGGCAATTACGAATTTAGGGAATGCAGGAAGAGGCGCCTACGATGCTTCTTTACATAGTATGCGAATGGCTTATGAGACCAGAGAATTGCTAAATGAGCTTTTTAACGGAGACGGTCCGGAACAGATCGCATTTATGTCAAACGCAACGGAAGCCTTAAATACAGCAATTAGTGGAATGCTGCAGCCGGGAGATCATGTAATTACAACTGTTATGGAACATAATTCTGTTCTTCGTCCATTATATTTGAAAGAACAGACAGGGGTTGCACTTACTATTTTACCAGTAGATGGGGATGGTCTGATTTCCAGTGAAGCCTTTGAAGATGCGATTCGACCAGATACGGAAGCAATTGTATGCACTCACGCATCCAATGTGACAGGGAATGCATTGAATCTGTATCGAATTGGAGAGGCTTGTAAGAGACATGGACTTCATTTTATTGTTGATGCTTCACAGTCCGCAGGAATTCTTCCTATAGATATGCAGGCAATGAATATTGATGCGCTGTGTTTTACAGGACACAAAGGGCTTTTTGGTCCACAGGGAACTGGTGGAATCTGCCTTCGAAAGGGTGTGAATATCCGACCTTTAAAGGCAGGAGGAAGCGGAATTCACTCTTTTGATAAAGAACAGCCTGCTTCTATGCCAGAATTATTAGAAGCCGGAACAATCAATGTACATGGAGTAGCTGGTCTGAATGCCGCATTAAAATATCTGAAAAATGCAGGTCTTGAAAAGCTTTATACGAAAGAAGCACTTCTCACCAAAACATTTTATGAAGGGGTACGTCGAATCGAAGGGGTAACTGTCTACGGAAACTTTGAAGAAGAAAGAAGAGCACCCGTTGTCTCCTTAAATATCCGTGATGAAGATGCCGGAAAAGTCAGCGAAATCCTCTGGGAAGACTACGGCATTGCCACAAGAGCCGGAGCCCACTGCGCCCCACTCATGCACGAAAGCCTTGGAACAACCGAACAGGGAGTTGTTCGATTCAGCTTCTCAAGCTTCAATACAATGGAAGAAATCAAGCAGGGAATCGAGGCAATCCGGGAACTTGCGGCAGAGTAGAAAAATCGCTTGTAAATTAAATATGTAGATTGCTTTTAGATTTTTCAAACCTATTTTGGGAATATTAAACCTATTCGGGAAATATAAACAATAAAAATATAGCATCTGGAAATATAGATAAAGCTGACAGTAAGTATTTGGACAAAAAATACAGATAAATATTTGGACTTAAAAGATAAAATGACGGGGAAAATCAAAAAAAGTATCTTCTAAACTAACAAAATGCATAAAAAGAGTGGGAATATAGATTGAAGTTTAGCCCTGACTATGCTATGCTAAATAAAGTGGAAACAAACCAGACACCACAGAAAAAAGGAGGATATATAGTATGAAAAAGATAACAAGAATCTTTGCATTAGCACTGGCCTTTATGATGGTATTTGCACTTCAGGCTCCGGTTAATGCAGCAGAGAAGGCAGCCCAGGTGGGAACAGGCGTAGAAACAGCACCAGAAGCAACTGTAATGACAGATGTAACAACACAGTATTTTGCATTAAGTACTTATCCATATGGTAACACAGCAAGTTTTAAAGTTGTTGTTCCACAAGATGTATCAGGTGTTCAGCTTAGATTATATAATTATAAGGGGAAGCAGATTGCATATAAAAATGTAGAATCTTCTTATTATACTACTTATAGATATGCAGATTTTAATGTTAAAAAGAATCAGGCATATTATGTGAGAGCAGTTAGTTATATTACAGTGAATGGACAGACGACATATGGTAAGCTTTCAAGTCCCAGAGCATTTGTGAATTTAAATAGAAATGCTTTTAAGGTAAAAACAAGATATATGAATAATAATACAAAGAGATTTGTTATTAAGCTTCCTAAAAAGTCAAAATTTAAAGGTATAAAGAACTTTACGATTTATATGTCTAAGAAGAGCGATACAGGATATAAGAAATATAAAAAGGTAAAAGCAGGAAAGACTATCACAATTTCCAGCTTCAAGAAAAAGAAATTCAGAGTTGCTAAAGATTTCTATTATATTAAGATAGTTCCTAATTTAACAAAGAAAGTATCTTGCGATACATATGTATATGTATATGTATATTAATAGAATACATAGTGAGTAATGAGTGCCGGGCAGTTGAGAAACTGTTCGGCACTTATAATATATAAGGAGAATACAATACCATGAACGAAAACACAATGAACCTCATCAACAAAATACTATATTACGTCATCGCCCCAATCCTCATACTGGAATTCATACTGACAGATCTGCACATCATATCCTTCACCAAAATATTATTTATTGCATCTGTCGTAATACTTCTCATACTGTGCGCCATATCCTTTCTATATAAAAAGAAACATCCCGACTATGAATTCAAGGCAAATGAAATGTATACAAGAATACTCTTTGCAATCATACTCCTTGAATGTTTCTACTCTGCCGGATTTTTCAAATGGTAGATTAGGGGATTTTTTAAATATGCTTTGATAGACAAATTAAAAAGAATCATAGAATGGCTTCTAAACTAACAGTCACTGTAGAGTTGCCGTTCTAGAACGTGTCTGAAAAATGCTCCAGGATTCTTTTGTATTTTCATAAAGAAACAATATTGACTTTTATGTAAAAATATGTTTATAATAACGCAAAGGAACTTGATAATTTTATAAAGAATCGGAGGTAGCGTAAGTGGCATATACAAAAAAGTTACAATCTAAAGTCTTAGAGAAAAAAGAATTAGAAAAACGCTACGAAGGATACAAAGAAAAGATAAAACACTACACGATAATGAATGACATATTTATGCGGAATGTATTTAAAAAGAAGGAATGTGTAGAATATATTTTGCAAGTAATCATGAATAAGAAAGACTTACAGGTAATTGACCAGATATTGCAGATGGATTATAAGAACTTACAGGGACGTTCTGCAGTATTAGATTGTGTAGCTAAAGATGAAACAGACAGGCAGTTTAATGTAGAGATACAGGGAGAGAACGATGGAGCCTCTCCCAAAAGAGCGAGATATCATAGTGGATTATTAGATATGAACACACTAAATCCAGGAGACCCGTTTGATAAACTGCCAGAGACATATATTATATTTATAACAAGAAATGATACATTAAAAAACAATTTACCAATTAGCCATATAAAACGAGTAATCAGAGAAAGCGGAGAAATTTTCGATGACGAAGAGAATATTATATATGTAAACTCACAAAAACAGGACAATACAGAATTAGGAAGATTAATGCACGACCTGCATTGCAAAAAAGCCAGTGACATGTATAGTCCTATCCTGTCATCAAGAGTACATGAATTAAAAGAAACAGAGAAAGGAGTAGAAGAAATGTGTAAAGATATGGAAGAGATTTATGGAGAAGGAATGGAAAGTGGAAGATTAATAGGATTTGAAGAAGGCGAGCTGAATGCAAAGAAAGAAATGGTTTTTTCACTCGCAGAGATGGGTTTGCCAATAGAGCAGATTGCAAAAGCCGCAAAATCTACAGTAGAGGTTGTCCAGAGCTGGATAGAAGAAAGTATGACAGTCGCTAAGTAATATAAAACAGATAAGAAATTGATGATAAGACAAAAGAACAATTTATAAACTGGTCTGCGGATATGGATATTCGTTATGAAAGAGTTTTCTCTATTATAGACATTAAAGAATCTAGTATCCAAAAGTGGGGAGATATATTACCTTTTTATAAAAATGTAAAGGAGGAGGGGATTGTTCTTTGGAAAGCAGCTTAAAAGAATTGGCAATGTACCGAATAGTAATTCCAGCTCCAGCAAAAAACAGCTCCCCAAGAGAGAAAAAGCCCTATATTTGTGGCCTTAGAGCGAGGATTGAATGCGAGCCATTAAGCGAACATTCAACCCACAGCGATAGAGTCACAAATATAGGGCTTTTTCTCTCTTGGGGAGCGTCTCTTCCCCTTGCCTTCGGCAATACTATTTATTACTCAGCCTTTGGTCCAGCCTCAGCAATATTCTTAGGCATATTAGGATATTTCTTAGCAAAGTTATCCTGGAACATCTTAGCAAGCTTCTTAGCCTGTGCATCGTAAGCTGCCTTATCTTCCCATGTATCACGAGGATTCATGATTTCGGAAGGAACGTCAGGACATGTCTGAGGAATATCTACGTTAAATACGTCATCATGTTTGTATTCTACATCATCAAATGTTCCGTTTAATGCTGCAGTAACCATTGCACGAGTATATTTTAACTTCATACGGCTACCTACTCCGTAAGGGCCGCCTGTCCATCCTGTGTTAACAAGATATACTTTAGTGTTGTATTTTTCAATTCTTTCTCCGAGCATGTTAGCGTATACGGATGGATCCATTGGCATGAATGGTTCACCGAATAATGTGGAGAATGTTGGCTGTGGTTCTGTGATTCCACGTTCTGTACCAGCAAGTTTGGATGTGAATCCTGTTACGAAGTGATACATAGCTGCATTTTCATCTAATCTGGAGATTGGAGGAAGTACACCGAATGCATCAGCAGTTAAGAAGATAACTACTTTAGGGATTCCGCCAACACCAGGAATCTGTGCATTGGAAATATAATCAACTGGGTATCCTACACGAGTGTTCTCTGTAAGAGATCCATCATCAAAGTCAAATTCACGAGTTTCATCATCCATAATAACATTCTCTACAAGGCTTCCGAACTTGATAGCGTTATAGATTTCTGGTTCATTCTCTGCACTTAAGTTGATGCATTTTGCGTAGCATCCACCTTCGAAGTTGAAGATACCTCTGTCAGACCAGCCATGTTCGTCATCACCGATTAATTTACGGTTAGGGTCTGCAGAAAGAGTAGTTTTACCTGTTCCGGATAAACCAAAGAATACTGCTGTCTCATGAGTTTCTGGATCCATGTTAGCGGAACAGTGCATTGGAAGTACACCTTCTTTTGGCATTAAGAAGTTCATTACAGAGAATACAGACTTCTTAATCTCTCCTGAATACTGAGAACCACAGATCACTACCTGTTTCTGTTCATAATCAACGATGATAGCTGCTTCAGAATGAGTTCCGTCGATTTCTGGCACACATTTGAATCCAGGTGCAACGAAGATAGTGAAATCAGCTTCGCCGTAGTTTTCTAATTCTTCTGCTGTAGGACGAATTAAAAGCTCATGAATGAAAAGGTTCTGGCTTGCTAATTCGTTAATGATACGGAACTTTCTTGTGCAGACAGGATCAGCACCAGCCATACCATCAAAGATGAAGATTTCTCTGTTCTGAAGGTAAGCAATTACTTTAGAACGAATTGAATTGAACTTCTCCTGAGTGATAGGAACGTTAACGCTTCCCCATGCAATGTCATCATGAACAGAAGGAGTATCAACGATAAATTTATCTTTAGGAGAACGTCCTGTATATTTACCAGTAGTTACAACGAGTGCTCCAGTGTTAGAAAGCTTGCCCTCTCCTCTTCTTAAAGCTGCCTCTGTTAACTGTGCAGGTGTTAAATTGCGGTAAACTGCTTTAGGATTCACGATCCCAAGTTTTTCGATACCATATGTTTCCATAGTATTACCTCCTGAGTTGTATTTAGATTAAACTGTTATACTGCTTATCGTACATTGTCTATTGTACACTTTTTATGTTGATTTTCCAATGAAAAAAGAAATAAAAATCAAAAATAATGAAATCTATACCAATTTTCAGCAATCGTTCATAGTATAACAATGAAGGATTGAAATGTCAATTATTCAAAATAAATAAAATGACTAATTGTGGGAAAAAATATTAAAAATATTAAAAAATAAGTGTATACAAGCAATATTTTTTAGGAAGCCCGGTTGAGGATTTCTGTTTCTTTTTCTATTTCCTGACTTAAAATTGCAAAATTGCAGGAGCCAACATTCAGAACGGCTTCATGAAAATAAGAAATTTTAAAAGATTTTCCCAGGGAGGCTGCCATATTTTTTTGCAGTTTATTCAGTTCGTAGTATCCGATACTGTAAGAAAGATAGTTTGTCGGATTTTCGATAACGTAACGATAAAGCTGTCTGATTCCACTTTCATCTACTCCATAAGGCTTTAAATAATCTGCCAGCGCATTTTCATCATAATTTTTATAATTTACATATAAATCGCATAACGAGGATAAAGCCAGGGAAAGCAGGTCATTATCCCGGTATAACTGACGAAGCTGCTGCTGTGTTTTTTTATCAACTCCTTTAAATTCCATAAAATTATAGCTGTATAGCTGGGCATAGGTTCCCCAGCCTTCATCGTAACCGTCACAGTGAAGAAATGTACGCAGAGGGGAAGGATTCGTGCCTGAAAAATAATTGGTCTGGTACAAATGGCCGGGATATCCTTCATGGGCAAGTGTAGAAAACATTTCATTGGAATCTACACGCGTTTTGTTTATGTAGATAATATTATCTTTTTTACTGTCAATTGGCGGTATAAGATAAAAGGCAGAGGCAGAAGTTCCGGAAAGAGCATCAGGAACATCTTTTAACTGACAGGAAATATTTTTTATTTCCGGAAAATCTACAAGAGACTCTGCTTTTAATTTTTCTATGATTTCCTTCGGCCTGGAAAGAGAAGGAACAGCACTGAGATATTCAGTATACAAATCTTTGTTATTTCCTGTAAGGGATGAGATATCTTTTACCGTGTCTTTTACCTGTGTTTCTAAAGTCGTGATACATTCTTCTGGTGACATATCTGTTCCAACATTGGAAGAGAGAAGAAAACGGTAATACTCCTGTCCGTCAGTATATTCGCAGAGTCTCTCTTTTGAACCGGTTTTAGGTACGCTATTTTTATTGCTTGCAGAGGCGTTTTGTTTTAAGTCAGCTGTATTTTGTGAGCTGTTTTTAGAGTGGTTGTTTTCTGTTTGTGATTCAGTATTGGCATCTGAGGTACAGGTTTGTAAAGAACTTTTCAAATCTTCATAGGCAGGCAATACTTTTTTTGTAACAAGCAGGCGATTATTTGCAATATAACTTGCTTTCTGATCTTTGCTTAAAGTATCTACAGAGTTCAGACGCTCATCAAAACTCTGAATCAGAAGATTATTTTCTTCACTTGCATTTAAAAACTGATTAATCTGGTCGATGGTGTCTGATATAACAAAGTCAGGGCTGATGATACCTGCATTTTGCCGTTCTTTTTCAAAATCAAGAATCTGTGTAAAAAGTTCAGGAATCTGATTTACAAGTGATAAATAATCCTTAATATCTTTCTCCGTATCGAGTCGATATTCTGATAAAGTAACAGGAATCTCAGATGGTAAGCCATTTGTTCCTAAAGGGGAAGAATAAAGAATATAATTCTCGCTCATAATAGATTCATTTAAATAATCCTGAAAAATCTGCCAGGTAAGCTTTTGCTTTTTTGTCAGGCTGCTTGTCGGAAAGGTGTAAAGCTCCTGAAGCAGTTCTTTGGAGTGCTCGCAGGATTTTTTCAAAGAATCGGAAGAAAGTTCTCCATAAGTTGGAGTAGTTTCTTTTTTGATTCCATAAGAAGAAGGATTGGAAAGCTTGAAATGAAGCGTAATTGTGTTCTCTGTTGCAAATTCTTTAAAGCAGGAATCAAGAAACTGGTCGAACTTTTTCTGCTTTGAAGAATTATGTGCGTTAGATTGTCCGCAACCGGCTAAGCTGATGTAGCAGGTGAGGATAAAAAATAGAAAAAACAGACGGATAGACAGTGATTTACATGATGGTCTGCGATGGTTTTTCTTCATGGGTGGCCTCCTTTTATAGCATTTTCATATCAAAAGATAAAAAGTATTTGGTATTATACTATGAATTATACAGGAAAACTATTAGTTTTTCAGGAAAATAACCATAGACGAATATTGGGATTTATTTTATAATAATATATACGCGCAAAATTACCCTGTAAATACAATTGCTGTATAAATCAGGCATGAGGGATTTTAAGGGTACATTAAGGAAAGTTGACGAACAGATAACAGACCTAATGACACAGGTTGCACAGGAGGTATACAGATAAATGAGTAAGAAACCATATTACATTACAACTGCGATTGCCTACACATCAGGTAAGCCTCACATCGGTAACACATATGAGATTGTTTTAGCCGACGCGATTGCAAGATTCAAGAGAAAAGAAGGCTATGATGTACGTTTCCAGACAGGAACAGACGAACATGGACAGAAGATTGAGTTAAAGGCAGCAGAAGCTGGAATTTCTCCAAAGGAATTTGTTGATAAAACAGCAGGAGAAATCAAGAGAATCTGGGATTTAATGAACACATCTTATGATAAGTTCATCCGTACAACAGATGAGGATCACGAAAAACAGGTTCAGAAGATCTTTAAGAAGCTTTATGACAAAGGTGACATTTACAAGGGACATTATGAAGGAATGTACTGTACACCTTGTGAGTCTTTCTTCACAGAATCTCAGTTAGTAGATGGCAAGTGTCCAGACTGTGGCCGCCCATGCCAGCCTGCAAAGGAGGAAGCGTATTTCTTCCGTATGAGCAAATATGCTGACCGTCTGATTCAGTATATTAATGATAACCCTGACTTTATTCAGCCAGAATCCCGTAAGAACGAGATGATGAACAACTTCCTTTTACCAGGACTTCAGGATTTATGTGTATCCCGTACATCTTTCTCATGGGGTATTCCTGTAGATTTTGATCCAAAGCACGTTGTTTATGTATGGCTTGACGCTTTAACAAACTATATCACAGGTCTTGGATATGACTGTGACGGTGAAAGCGGAGAATTATTTAAGAAATACTGGCCAGCAGACTTACATCTGATTGGTAAAGATATCATCCGTTTCCATACAATTTACTGGCCGATCTTCTTAATGGCATTAGACCTTCCACTTCCCAAACAGGTATTTGGACATCCTTGGTTATTACAGGGTGATGGAAAGATGAGTAAGTCTAAAGGTAACGTAATTTACGCAGATGATCTCGTAGATTTATTCGGTGTAGACGCTGTTCGTTACTTTGTACTTCACGAAATGCCATTTGAAAATGATGGTGTGATCACATGGGATCTTTTAGTAGAGCGTATGAACGCCGACCTTGCTAATACACTTGGAAACCTTGTTAACCGTACTATTTCCATGTCCAATAAATATTTTGACGGCGTTGTTGCAAACAGCGGTGTGACAGATGGATTTGATAAAGATCTTATGGACGTAGCACTTGATGCAAAACGTAAGGTTATAAAACATATGGCAAGACTTAGAGTGGCAGATGCTATGACAGAAATCTTCAACTTATTTAAACGTTGCAACAAATATATTGACGAGACAATGCCATGGGCTTTAGCAAAAGATCCTGCAAAACAGGACAGACTTGCTACAGTTCTTTACAACTTAGTAGAAAGCATTACAATCGGTGCATCTTTACTTGCTCCATTCATGCCAGAAACAGCAGAGAGAATTTTTGCACAGCTTAATTCTTCTGAAAGAACTATGGATGAACTTGAAATGTTCGGTCTTTACGAATCTGGAAGGAAAGTAACGGATAAGCCAGAAATCCTTTTTGCAAGACTTGATGCAAAGGAAGTACAGGCAAAAGTAGATGAGATAAACGCTTCAAGACAGGCTCCGGCAGAAGAAGAGAAAAAAGATGACGAACCAGTTATCGATATTGAAGCAAAAGAGGAAATCACATTTGATGATTTCGAAAAAATGCAGTTTCAGGTTGGCGAGATCATTGCCTGCGAAGAAGTAAAGAAGTCTAAAAAGCTTCTCTGCTCCCAGGTTAAGATCGGCAGCCAGGTAAAACAGATTGTTTCTGGTATTAAGAAACATTACAGCGCAGAGGAAATGGTTGGCAAGAAGGTTATGGTTCTTGTGAACTTAAAACCTGCTAAGTTAGCGGGCGTGCTTTCTGAAGGTATGCTCTTATGCGCTGAGGACGAAAATGGGGAATTATCCCTCATGGTTCCAGAGAAGAAAATGCCGGCAGGAGCAGAGATTTGTTAATTAAATTCTGAGTTGCCGCAGGCAAAGAGACGCTTCCAAAGAGAGCCGATACCCTATATTTGTGACTCTATCGCTGTGGGTTGAATGTTCGCTTGCACGCTCGCATTCAATCCTCGCTCTGTTATGAAGTGACTTTTGTCAAGAGGCAAA
>CAVCBH010000279.1:0-27108 GCA_963600375.1 bacterium
ATATTGGCCCGGTAAGCACTTCCTCCTTCTATGAGAAACTGTACGCCGATATCCCCGTCACTGATTCCATGACCAAGCGCCGCAAAGGTTCCGTCTTCTCTTATAAATGTCACCGTTCCAATTCCCTGTGTATCATTTCTGATCCATACTCCAATCTGATAGCAATCATTTTTTACAGAATATACCGGACGAAGTTTTACTTTTATTTTCCTGTTTTTTCGCTTGAGCGTTAAGATTATTTCTTTTTCTTTATTCTTTTGCAATAGCTTTATAAACTGCTGCTTTGTTGAAATCGTTGTATTATTTAACTTAAGAATATAGTCTCCTGCTTTTATTTTGCAGGAAGCAGGCGATGAGACTTTTCCATCTTTTTCTTCTACCTGTTGTACTCCTAATACAAGGATTCCTTCTGTCTTTACATAGATCCCTATCGGCACACCTGACGCATATACTTTTTCTTCCCCTTCCTGCGCCTTTTTTGTCCTGTTCGCCTGACCTTCTGTCTGCACCGAAAATGCATCTTCCAATTGCAGATGCTGTCCATACTGCCCCATGACAGACAAGATAAGAACAAGAATAACCACATAGAACTTTCTTAAATTCTCCCTCATAAAAAATGCCCCCATATCTAAGTTTTCACTTAGTATGGCAGGCATTTTATCGTTTCAAACAGACATATTTTACTGTTTTGCCAAAGCGCGCATTTCTCTTGCATTTTGCAAAACAGCATCTGTGATTTTCACTCCACCAAGCATTCTGGCAAGTTCTTTTACAGACTCTTCCTCTGAAAGAAGATAAATATTACTGATCGTGGAATTGGCATCGCTTGTTTTTTCAATTAAATAATGTGAATCTGCCATTGCTGCGATCTGTGGTAAATGTGTAATGGCAATCACCTGTCTCTTCTTTGCAATCTGCGCCAGTCTTTCTGAGACTTTCTGTGCAGTTCGTCCACTGATTCCGGTATCAATCTCATCAAAAATTAAGGTTTCTATTCCTTCCTCATCTGCAAGAATAGACTTGATCGCCAACATGATTCTGGAAAGCTCACCGCCGGATGCAATCTCATGAAGTGGTCTGACTGTCTGTCCCGGGTTTGTCGAGATCATAAAGCAGACATCATCTCTTCCCTGTGAAGAATAAGATTCTGACTGCTTAAATGCAATTTCAAAAGCAACGTCTAAAAAATTAAGATCAAGCAACGCTTCTTTTATGAGTTTTGTAAGAGGAAGTGCTGCTTCTTTTCGTAACACTGTCAATTTTTCACACTGTGCCTCTAATTTTTCCTCTACTTTAGATAATTCCCGCTTTATTTCAGAAATATACTCTTCATAATTGGAAAGTTTTTCATATTTTTCAACACTATCATCATGATACTTCTGTATTTTGTCTATGGAATCTCCATATTTTGCTTTTAAATGATTGATTAAATTCAATCTTTCTTCTATCTCAGCAAACTGCTCTCCATCAAATTCCATTGAATCGATATAGCCAGAGAGTTCCCTGTTGAAGTCATTCAGGAGAGAATCGATCGTCTGAAGCTGTTCATTAAGTCCCCTGGCTTCTGCATCAATATTCTCTACCATATATAGCTTCTGTACCGCAGAACCAATCAGATCGCCGGCACAACCGCTTTGTCCGGCTGTCATCTCATGTACTGCGGCACAGTCGGAAAGAATTTCTTTGGCATGAGATACTTTCTGGTACTCTGCTTCCAGTGCTTCATCTTCTCCCGGGCGCAGCCTTGCCTCTTCAATTTCCTGAATCTCATATTTTAAAAATTCCATTTCCCGGATTCGCTGTTCTTCTCCCATATTCTGCTCAGAAAGCTTTCCCTTCAGTTCCTGATATTTATGGTATAAAACTGCCGTTTCTTCCTTTACAGGAGCAATCACACTGCGATGATAGCTGTCAATAATCTTTAAATGATTCTGCGGCTTTAATAAAAGCTGATTCTCATGCTGTCCACTAAGGTCAAGAAGCAGGGGAGAAAGTTCTTTTAACCTCCCAATCGTAACACTGATATCATTTACCTTATTAATGACTCTGTTATTTGTGATTCTTCTGGATATGATAATCTCGCCGTCTTCAAATGGAATTTCAAACTCTTCCATCTTCTTTTGTACTGCCTGACTTCCCGTATGAAAAATCAGTTCGATCAACGCACTGTTACAGCCGTTTCGTATCATATCCTTTGGTATCTTGGCTCCAAGAGCAGACTGAATCGAACCAATAAGAATCGACTTACCTGCTCCGGTTTCTCCGGTAAGTATATTCAGGTGATTTGTAAAATCCACCTCTGTTTCTTCAATAAGTGCCAGATTTTTAACGTGTAAATTTATGAGCATAGTATCCTCCGGTGTTAACGATGTCCTTTCATAATAGTGTCGATTTCTTTCATGACTTCTTCTACCATAGGAGTTTCTTTTACCACACACATAATCGTGTCATCTCCGGCAATACAGCCAAGTACGCCGTGAAGAGAAATAGAGTCTATCGCTGCCGCACATGCCATTGCCATACCAGGAACTGTCTTAAGTACTAAAATATTTTCCGCATTGTCCATGTGGAGAATTCCTTCCGATAACACCCTTTTATATTTGCTCGAAACGTGAATATCCTCTGTCTGAATCGGCGCATACTTATGTTTTCCATTTGCTCCGGTAACCTTTGTAAGCTTTAATTCACGGATATCTCTTGAAATCGTTCCCTGCGTAGAAGAAAATCCTGCTTCTGACAGTTTTTTTGTCAGTTCTTCCTGTGTTTCTATGTCATTTGTCCGGATAATCTCCAGTATTTTTTCCTGTCGTTTTCCCTTCATTTGTTATCTCCACTTCTTTTATAAAAGCTTCTCCTTCAAAATCTGCACAAAGCTGACTTCCGTTGCTTTAATAAACGGAGTTACTTCCTGTGATTTGTATATCTTTACCTGATCCCCCGGCAATAAGGACAGTCCCTCTCTTCCATCAAAAGAAATAATTGCTTCTTCTTTTATATTGCTTCTTATCTGTTCTACTTCCACTGTCACGACATCTTCTTTTGCAAGAACAATACTTCTTGCTGTAAGCGAATGTGGACAGATTGGGGTAATTACGAAGGTCTTGCAGGTCGGATTTATAATCGGACCACCGGCAGACAGATTATAGCCTGTTGAGCCCGTTGGCGTGCAGACAATCACGCCATCAGCACGATATCGGTCAATGACGGAACCGTTAATCCCCACCTTTAATCCAATGACTCTGGATGCACCAAAACGATTGATATTAAAATCATTCAGCGCAATATAGGTTGCAGCCTTCTCCCCCTGCTTATATACTTCTGCGGTAAGCATAATACGATTTTCCACCTGATACTTATCCTTCAGCAATACATCTAAGGTCTTCGAAAGATCGGCAAGATTCACATCGGCAAGAAAGCCAAGGGTTCCTAGATTAATCCCAAGTAGAGGGATTGTACTTCCCACAAGCATTCTTGCTGCGGCAAGAATCGTTCCATCTCCTCCGATTACCAGAATGCACTGTGTGCCGTCTGGAATATCTATGGCGGAAACGTCCCTGTTATATTGATCGTATACGTTACATACCGCACCCATCCTCGTAATATGATCTCTTATCTGTTCTGTAATTTCCAGATTGGTATCTTTTTGCTTATTTGCAATAATTAAAAAATTATTCATGCTGTCTATTTTGCCGCTTCACGATGAGACAGAGACTGGTGGGATGCCGTAACAACATCCGGTATCATCTCATCACTGATCTGGCTTTCCTCCGGTCTGTTTAATAAATGCAGTAAGTACTCTATGTTGCCCTCTGGTCCCTTAATTGGAGAATAATCAAGATGTAATAAAGAAAATCCCAATGCCGAAGCAAAGTCCATAATCTGTTTTATCACATCTTCATGTACTAAGCGGTCTCTGACGACTCCTTTCTTTCCCACCTTTTCTCTTCCAGCTTCAAATTGTGGCTTGATCAGACATACAACCTGACCGCCTTCTTTCAGACATGCCTTCACAGGTGGAAGAATCTTGGTAAGAGAAATAAAGGAAACATCAATAGAAATAAAGTCTATCCGTTCTCCAATATCTTCCGGTTTTACATAACGCATATTTGTCTTTTCCATACAGACAACTCGTGCATCATTCCTTAACTTCCAGTCAAGCTGCCCTCTTCCAACATCCACGGAAAATACCTTTCTTGCTCCATTCTGAAGCATACAATCCGTAAATCCTCCCGTGGAAGCGCCGACATCCATACATACCTTATCTTTTAATGAAAATCCAAACTGCTCTACCGCTTTTTCTAACTTCAAACCGCCACGGCTTACATACCGCAAGGTAGAACCATGAATCTCAATTGTTGTGGCTGCCTGCTCATCAAAAGTACTGCCTGCTTTATCCTCTCGCTGCCCGTTTACAAAAACGACTCCAGACATAATCATCGCTTTTGCCTTTTCTCTTGACGCAGCCAGACCCTGTTCTACTAATAATACATCCAAACGCTGTTTCATTCTAATTCATCCTATCTATTATTGACTTTACAATGGAATCCGCATCGATTCCGGCTTCTTTTCTCTGTTCTGCCACACTTGCATGACGCACAAAGTAATCTGCTATCCCAAGAGTAAGCAGCGGATTTTTATATGCATTCTTATGAAGAAAAGCAGAAACCATCTGACCATATCCACCAATAAGTTCATTCTCTTCCACTGTGACAATGAGGGAATACTTCTTTGCAAGTGCATGAAGCAGACTCTCATCCATCGGGCGGATAAAACGGACATTGACAAGTCCCGGGGTATATCCCTTCTCCCGGAGCATCTGTACCGCCTTCTCACACTCTTCCATAATATTTCCAACAGATAAGATAACAACATCTCGTCCGTCATAAATCTCTTCACTCTTTCCAAGTTCGATTGGTGCATCGTACTCTTCTAAACCATCGTACACACTTCCTCTTGGATATTTCATCGCTGCCGGTCCATTATAATTTAAGGCAAACTCCATCATTGCCGGCATCTCTTTATCATTCTTTGGTGCCATAAGAACCATATTTGGAATATGACTTAAATAAGAAATATCAAAAATACCCTGATGTGTCTCCCCGTCTGCCCCTACAAGCCCAGAACGGTCAATACAGAAAAATACCGGCAGTTTCTGAATACAGACATCATGCAGTACCTGATCGTATCCTCTTTGTAAAAAAGAAGAATATACTGCAAATACCGGATGCATTCCCTGTGCAGCAAGTCCTGCTGCAAAAGTAACCGCATGTTCTTCTGCGATACCCACATCAAAAAACCGCTTTGGATAGCACTTTTTAAACATCTTTAATCCTGTACCAGATGGCATGGCGGCTGTAATGGCCACAACTTTTTTATTATCCTTTGCCAGCTTAATCAGGCTCTCTGCAAAAACATCCGTATATGTTTTCTTTGTTTTTTGGGTCAGAACTTCTCCGCTTGCACGGTCAAATGGACCAATGCCATGAAACTTCTCCGGATTTTTTTCTGCATTCTTATATCCCATGCCCTTTCTTGTGATTGCATGGATCAGGATTGGTCCCTCGTGCTGCTTTGCCCGGTTGATTGCATGAATCAGTTCATAAATATCATGACCATTTACAAGACCATAATAAGTAATTCCCATATTTTCAAAGAGCATTCCCGGAATAAAGAGCTGTTTGATCGAATCCTTTGACTTCTTTAATGTTCTGGCAACACTTCTTCCCACACCAGGAATATTGTTCAGTGCATTTTCTACATTCTCTTTGAACTCACTGTAACTCTTTCTGGAGCGCAGATCATTCAGATAACGGCTCATTCCTCCGACATTTTCCGAAATGGACATCTTATTATCATTTAAGATAATAATCATATTCTTCTTCTCTTTACGAAGAATCGACAGATTATTTAATGCCTCATACGCCATTCCACCAGATAAAGCCCCATCTCCGATTACCGCTACAACTGTATTATCCTTTCCTTCTAAATCCCTTGCAACTGCTAAACCAAGCGCCGCTGAAATAGATGTAGAACTATGACCTGTTCCAAAAGCATCGCATGCACTTTCACATCGTTTTGGGAATCCACAAAGCCCGTCCTTTTGTCTGAGCGTAGTAAATTCATTCTTTCTTCCTGTCAATATCTTATGAACATAGGACTGATGCCCCACATCATACACTACTTTATCTTCTGGAAAACGAAGGCAGCTATGCAATGCCATTGTAATCTCCACCGCCCCCAGGTTTGAGGCAAGGTGCCCGCCTGTCTGACTTACATTTTCCAAAAGGAAATCCCGGATTTCCTCTGCCAGAACCGGGTAGAGCTTAGGAGAAATCCTCTTAATATCATTTGGTTCTTTTATCTGATTTAATAAACGTCCCATTACGCATCCTCCGAATGGTATTCCTTATTTTTTTCTTCCGATTAAATACAGAATCAGCTCTCGCAAAAATTCATTTTCACATTCTAACCCATCAAAAAGCTGCAATGCCTCTTTTGTATACTGCCCGGCATCTTCTTTTGACTGTTCCAATCCCCGGAAAAGTACATATGTATTCTTTCCGTTCTTCTCGTCACTTCCAACTGGCTTTCCTAATTCCTCACTTGTGCTTACCACATCAAGAATGTCATCTTCAATCTGGAAAGCAAGTCCTACTTTGTTTGCGACTTTTTCGATTACAGCTACTTCCTCTTCCGACGCATCGGCTAATACTGCACCGATCATCATCGCGCACTCAATTAAGGCGGCCGTCTTATTATTATGGATATACATCAATGTATCAAAGCTGATTTCTTTATTCTCTTCTTCTACATCAACCGTCTGTCCACCGATCATCCCATAAATACCTGGCTTTCTGGCAAGAATCTGCATTGCCTTTGCAATCTTAATGTCTCTCTCATCCCCACAAAATGCTTTTGTGGCAGTCTCAAAGGCATAATTTAATAATGCATCTCCGGCAAGAATCGCCATTGCTTCTCCAAACTTTACATGCGCCGTCGGCAGACCTCTTCGAAGTGTATCATTATCTAACGCCGGCAGATCATCATGAATCAGAGAGTATGTATGAATCATCTCGATTGCTGCCATAAATGGCGCGATCACGGAAATTTCTTTCCCACCAAACATGGTATATGTCTCCAGCATAAGCATCGGGCGAAGGCGCTTTCCCCCGGCTTTTACACTGTAGTTCATTGCAGTCAGTACTGTTTTTTGTAACCCTTTTTCCTCTGGAAGAAACGGATAGATCATCTTCTCAATCTGTTCGGTCTTCTTCGGAAGCTGTTCCTTTATGGATGGCTTCATTTTGTCCCTCCTGTAAGATAATTATCTCTTTTTGCGTTTTATCTAAAGTCTGAGAACATTTATCTAAAAGCTTTACTCCCTTTTTATACAGATTCATAGAATCTGATAAACTTACTTCTTCTTTCGAAAGCTGCTGGATAATATTCTCTAACTGATCAAAGGCTTCTTCTATTGAAAACTTTGTTTTTGCCATAACAAACCTCTTTATTCCTTATTCTTCCTTATAGAAACCGGCAAAACTACTGCCTGGCCATCAGAAAAAGTAATGAAAAAAGGAACTTCCTTTTCTACCTGCTCTATCGATGTGACCGGGCATCCCTCTTTCGTCTGTGCAAACACATAACCGCCTTTTAGACGGTTTGTTGGTGCAAGCCCTGAAAGCTGGTCTACATATCTTGCAAACCGTTGCTGACAACTTCCATACTTTTCTTTGATTGCCTGTGACAGACGGTTTTCTAAGCGTTCATACCGAAGTTTATGCTCTAACAGTTTCCGGTCCGGCCTTCCGGATTCTAGCTGCTGTTCTAACAAAGCGAACTGTTGCTGTAACTGTATAAGCTTCCTTTCCATCTGTGTCTCTAATACATCCCGATAGTTTTCTAACTTCGTATAAAGAGAAAGCACATCCGGAATAGCCAGTTCACAGGCAGCAGAAGGAGTCGCTGCTCTTACATCCGCACAATAATCGGCAATCGTCATATCAATCTCATGTCCGGTTCCCGATATGATCGGTGTATGCGCCTCATAAATCGCATCCGCAACTGCCATCTCATTAAACGCCCATAAATCTTCAATCGAACCGCCGCCTCTTCCGATAATAATAATATCTACTCCGGCTTTATCAAAATAACGGATTCCTCTTGCGATTTCTGCAGCTGCACCCTCTCCCTGTACTTTAGAAGGGTACAGATAAAGCTGTACTGCCGGGTTTCTCCTCTTTGCGATACTCTTTATATCCTGAATGGCCGCTCCGGTAAGTGCTGTAACAATCCCGATACTTTCGGGGAAAGCCGGCAATGGCTTCTTTCTTTCAAAATCAAAGTACCCCTTTTCGGCAAGTTCCTGCTTTAGCTGTTCGTAACGTACATAAAGTTCTCCTGCTCCTGCAAGTTCAATCTTCCTTGCATACATCTGGTAGGTTCCAATCTGTTCATATACTGAGATATTCCCACAGACTTCGACAAGCTGTCCGTCTTCTAAACGAAACGTAAGCCCCTTAAACCGGTCCGATGCAAACATAATGCAGCGCAGTGAGCTCTTGTCATCCTTTAAAGTAAAATAAATATGCCCGGATGAATGATACTTACAGTTCGAAACCTCCCCTTTTAAGTATATCTTTTTTAAGGCATAATCACTCTCAAAAATACGATGAATATAGGAATTGATCTGTGTGACAGAAAAAACATGTTTCTTCATTGTGTAAATCACCCTGATGTACTCTAAAGTACAGCAAAATCCCAAAGAGTACATTCTCATAAAAAAAGCGGCAAAGAATTCTTTGTTCCGTGCCGCCTTATTCTTCTTCAGTTATCCAGGTACAGGTCACGAATTATTCGCTATGCCAGCTTTGCAAGAACTCCATTCACAAAGCGAGGAGCTTCCTCACTGCAATAAATCTTCGCAAGCTCTACGGCTTCATTGATGGCAACTCCCGTAGGAATATTCGCATCATTTGTAATCTCATAAATTGCAAGACGTAAAATTGCCAGTTCTGGTTTTCCAAGTCTTTCCAGTCTCCATCCCTCACATATAGAATGAATCTTATCATCAATCTCTGGAAGGCGCTTTAAAATGCTTCCTATCTTCGTCTCAATGTAGAGCTGATCTTTCGGTTCGATATCCGGTCTTTCTTCAAAGTACCACTTCATCTGTTCCTGCAGCTCTTCTGGTGTATTAAATTCTATACGAAACAGTAAAAGAAAAATTGTCTCTCTTACCTTTCTTCTGGACATCTTCATGTGTCAAACCTCCGTTATCTTCCGTGTATTCTCTGTAGTCTATTCATAATCCATCTGGATTCCGGCTATGCGGATATTCACTTCAGAAACCGTAAGTCCTGTCATTGTCTCGATAGCACTCTTTACCTTATCCTGTACTTCCTGAGAAGTCTTTGGAATGCTCACACCATAATCCAGTACCAGATTCAGTGTCACATCTACCTGTGTTCCTGTAATTGTAACCTTCACACCTTTTGAAAGCTTCTTCATTCCAAGCTTACTTACAATCTCATTCGTGATATTCCCGGACATCTTGGCAACACCTTCTACCTCTGTTGCTGCAAGACCGGCAATAACTGCGACAACTTCATCTGCGATCTGAACCTGTCCGACATCTTCTATGTTATAAACCGTATGATTTATCTTTGTATCTTTTTCTTTTCCCATGGAAACCTCCTTTTGTCCACAACTTACGAAAAGTACCTTCCATGTGCACAAAAAACACATGGAAAGTCTTTTTATAAAATGTAAACAATTTTATATCGATTTATTCTATAATTATAACAGACATCCCTGTTTTTGCAACAGAAATCTTTTAACTTTCTGTCGTCTGCATTTTACTGATGACAAGCTGACCGACACTGTAGCCTGTTTTTCTCGTGACAATATCTTCAATCTGTGCGCGGTCTGCCGAAGAAAGTTCGTCATAATTAAGTACAACATCCACACTGTTATCTCCAATGGATACCACTGCATCCTCAAATCCTTTCGAAGCTAAAAGCTGTTCTGTTGCTGCTTCTTTTTCCATAATATCCGTAAGTTCTGTAAGCTTATCTACCGCTTCTTTTTTCGCTTCCTCGCTGACAGAGTTACTGTCTATGATCTCATTTAACGATTCTTTTGTCTTTGAGTGGGTCTGTTCCCGTTCCATTCTCGCACCGGCAACATACTCACTGACCTGTGCCTGTGTTAAGACCGCTCCCCCGATCGTCTCTGTGTTTTCTCCAGTCTGTGCCTCATCCGACTTTTTAGAAACACTTTTTGAACTATCATCGGAAACATTTTCCGAAACATTGGCCTTTTCTTTTATGAGGGAGTCTCCATCCGAAATATCCATCGTATCAATTGTCTCCACCGAACCGGCTGTCTTTTTTGTCCCATCTTCTGACGTACTTTGCTCCGTAAAATTCAAGTATCCTGCCACAGCGATCATGATCGCCAACGCCGTAATCGCAATCTGATTTTTCTGAAATACCTTTTTCATTTTGCAACCTCCATTTTCAATACTTTAATATGATTTGCTGAAACGCCAAATAATACCTGTGCCGCCTCAAGAACCGATGCTGCAACCACTTTATTATCTGCTCCCTCACAGGAAATCACGATCCCCGCGATTTCCGGCTCCAATTCTTTCACAACATAAGGAGCAGAATTGCCCGAACGGTCCGATAGAATTGTTTCCTCCTGTTTCTTTTGATTTCTACTGCTTTTTTGTGTCTCATTATTCTTCTCTTCTTCCGTCTGTGTCTCCTCTGATACATCTTTATTGAGAACAGATTCCTTTGAAGCTTTTAATGTAATCATCACTTCCACTTTACCCACACCATCCACATTTTCAAGGATATGTACTAATTTATTTTCAAGAGCGTCTACATATGCATCATTTTGACCGGTCTGCACAGTTTTTTCTTCTTTTTGCTCTTCTTTTTGTGAGGTCAGGTTTCTCCATTCTGAAAAATTGGTCAAAAGAAGAATCACTCCTGCAATCGCGATCAGTGCAATCTTTTCTGGTCCGAAATCTTTTATATTAATTTTTTTCTTTGTCTTCTTTTCCATCTCTATCTCACCTCTATACTGTTATCCTCTTTTACCCAGAAATCCGTGTCCCCGAGCCCTGATTTTGGCTATCCCTCTCTATATTTCAATACTGATATCTTCTTCCTTTAATTCATAAAGCTTTACCAGAACTTCCTTTAACTTCTGTATCCGTGTGAAAGAAGTTTGTTTTGTCTGTTTTCCCTTTTCTTTTTCTTGCCATCCTGCCTTTATTTTAATTTTCTTTATTTTTTCTCCAGATGTATCCCACCGAACTTCTGCTTTCTCTATCTGTAATCCATATTGATCTGCCAGTTCCTCTATCTGACTTTTATAGGATGCTTCTTTTTCTTTCTTTATCACCGTTTCTATTCCTCTAAATTCCTCTGCATTCTTTAACAGATTCCGCTCACTTTTCCATTCCTCCTGCAAAAAAGACGCCTGAAAATATTTTTCTGTCCCTGCAAGGTCAATTACGGGCCTTAACAGACAAAGTACAAGCAGAAATCCTGAAAAAAAGCGGTAATATTTTTCATATGCTGTTTTTTGCATCAAGTTGTCACAGATCAGTAAAAGAATGTTCATATATAGAATTGTTTTCAACCAGGTTTTTATATATTCCATTTTTTCTCCTTTTCTTTTTATCTTCTCTCCGTTTCCTTTCTGCACTTGTTTTATATTAGAATATTATCAAAATACAACGCAAAAATTTCTATATAACTGGCAAAAATTTTCCGAAGCATATTTATTTACAGATTTTGCCGTTATCCTATATGATTCGTTGTCAGCGAGGTAAGCGCAATGATCACAACAAATAAGGCAGACGACATACACAAAACCTTTACCATTAACATGCCACATTTTGCTGCCGCACTGATACAAAGCGTAAAACGTTCATCTGTTATCGGTTCTAATACAATGGACAGAAGAAAATAAAAAAATACATACAATATTAATTTTATGAGCGGTAACAGCAAAAACAGCAGTAAAAAAAGAATTCCGGCCGCCCCCAATGCATTTTTTATAACTATGGAGGAACCAAGTACTGTTCCCGTAACGCTTTGTACTACCGTGCCTGCGCCGGGAATCAGCCCGATCATTTTGTTTATCACACTGTTTTTCGTTGCATCAAAAGAAGGAACAATCATCGTTTCTAACAGATGAAATCCAAAAAAAAGGAAAAAAAGGACCTGTACACCTTTTGATAAAAGCAGATATATTCCCTCACATAGTCTTGAAATATTTTGCTTTTTAGAAAAATGATTTAATAATTCTAAAAGAAAATAGTACTGTAACAGAGGAAGAAATATTTTTACGCAAATCCAGTTTAAAAGAAGGACGACAATCATAAAATATTCATAAAACACTACGCCGGTAGACAGATTTCCCGAGAGGGATACCGCCAAAGTATATACGGGCAGCAACACTTTCAAAAAAGAGGACAGCAAATTGACTGTATTTTTAAATAAAGCTGCCATCATTGTAAAATTGGTAAAGATAATAGAAAAAGTAATAAGATACGAGATAAAAAATCCACTGTCGGACACTCCATACGGCTGAAAAGAAGAAGAAATATTCGAAAATACTGCCGAAAACAGTAGTACTCCGACCAATTCGCCAATTAGAAACTTCGATGAGAAAATCTCCTTCAAAACTACGTCCATTATCCACTGACCGATTTCTCTGGCTGCTTCCATAAACTGCATGGACAGAATTTTGTTAAAAATCGAGGAAAAATCCGGGTATTGTTCTTCATCAAGCTGTTGTATTTCTTTCGTAAGCGCAGAGATATCTATGCTTTCTTCCTCTTGTGTCTGTGCATGAAGTGGAAGTGCCAGACTATTACAAAGAAAAAACAGGCAGAAAAGAAATCCTGCAAGATGTGATAGATAAGATACCTTTCTTTTTGATAAAATGATTTCTTTCACCTGCCTTCTATTTTTCTTATCCGGTTTTTATTATACTCTCCCTATTGCATCTGTATTTAACTATCCCGAAGAAAAACTCTGATTTTAATTACTGTTGTTTTTTCCCTGTCTATATTTAGATTGCCTTTATTACCATCTCTTTATTTCAATTATGTTTCATTCATATCTTCATAATATTATTTCTATTTTAACAAATGTTCTACTGTTTCCAGTAGCGATTGAATGATTGGAATACTTAACAGCAGAATCGACAACTTTCCAACGATCTCTATTTGAAAGGAAATGGAACGATACCCCAGATCTTCACATAAATTCGATGCGATCTGACAGACATAAGCGATTGCCAGCAATTTAAATAATATTTTGATGTAAGCACTGCTGATAGGAATCTTTTTTTGCAAAGTCTGCACAAAGCTTAGTACTTCCCCCAACCCCGATGTCAGATAGCCTATAAGAAAAAGACAGACTGCAAATAATACAAGAGTGCTGTATTCCGGCTTAAACTGCTTTGTGACCATCGTAAGAACCGCTCCTGCGATTCCGATGAGGGCAATTTTAAAAACAATCATACTCATTCACTCCCATTTCTATTCTATAGTTGAAAAAGACTGTATATTTCGCTAAACAGTTCATTAATGCAGGGAATAATCCAGGAGAGTACGATAAAAAGACCTGCCAGTGACACAAGAAATGCCTGCTCTTCCCTGCCAGAATGTTTCAAAACCTGACCAAGTATAGTTACAAGAATCCCCACCGCTGCAATTTTAAAAATAAGCTCAATCGTCATGTTCTCTCCTCTTTCTCCTTCACACACCTGTCTGCTTAGAACGTATTTGAAACAACAAAAAGCAAGCTGCCTATCTCGCAAATTGTGATGCATATCTTGCAGAAAACATTTTTCAAACAGGCTCTAGAAAAGTAAAATCACCGTCAACATTCCCACACACAGCCAGGAAACAAGAACTACCTTTTTCTTTCCTGTATATTCCTTTCTCATTTGAGAGATTTTTTCATTTAAATGTACAGAAAGCTGCTTTATCTCCTGCTGTTGATAGTACAAGTCTTCCGATAATAAATTGCGCCCTGCGTTTAAAAACAGACGCTGCTCTTCTTCCGAAAATTTATCTTTCCATATTTTTTTTAAAACATTCTCATAAATTACAGCGAAACTTTCTTCCGCATTTCCTGATAATGCAATGGAAAGTTCAAAAAAAAATTATGCCAGAGTGTACTCGTTCGGTCACTCAATTCTGCAAATATCAGTGGTAAGGGTGTCCGTGTGTTGCGGATTTCTGACTCAAGAATACGATATAATAAATCTCCCTCTTCCAAAAGCCGAATCCGTTCTGCAGCCGGTTCCATGATTTTTAATCCGGAAAGACAGGCTGCAATCATTAGAAAACAAGCTCCTGCTAATTTGGTCATAAAGACTCCTTTCTTTTTTCTTCTCTTTTTTCATTTTGATATACTGCCATGTTGGTATATGTTATTTTGATGTGGCTTTAATTTATAGGATATTTTGCCTGAATATAGACAGCATGATGAACTATGGTAATGGAATAAAGGCAAAATATACTGCGAATTGGATTATACAGATTGCAGGAATGATTTTTCAAACACGTTTTACTCTGTCCATAATAAATTTATCTGCGAATCATATACTTTAATTTTTCGGTCATTTTTTTCATTTTTTTCTAAAAACACATATCTCTCAAATGGATATTGTTTCAAATACCGACCTAATACCGGTCTTTTCATTACATCCTGTATCGAATTTCCATGTGCGGTCATTAAAAGCCCACACCCACAGTTTCGTATGTAAGCCAGTGCACGGATATCTTCTTCTCTGCCAATCTCATCAGCTGCAAGAACATCTGGTGTCATAGTACGAAGCAGCATCAACATACCTTCTGCTTTCGGGCAATGGTCCATAAGATCGGTTCGATTTCCGAGATAAAAGCCCTCACCTTCTCTCGTTCGATTTCCAATTTCGCTCCGCTCATCAACCACAGAAACATTTCTTCCGTCTATCTGCGGTGTTCCGTCAGAAAGTAAGCGGATTAAATCCCGCAAATACGTTGTCTTTCCATTTCCCGGTGGCGAAACGAATAAGGTATGGCAGAATCGCTTTTCTTCAAACAGCCATGGGAACACCGGCGCCGCACATCCCCTCACTTCTCTTGCCACACGAAGATTGATGGAAGTTATATTTTTTATATGTCCCTCTCCTCTTTCTCCTTTATAATATTTTCCACATAATCCAGTACGATGTCCTCCCTTTAAGGTAATGAATCCCTCCCCGATTTCTTCAGTATAAGCAAAGACAGAATACTGGCTGATTCTTTCAAAAATAATCTGTAATTCTTCTGGTGATAGAATCCACTCTGTCTCATTTTGCCTTGTTTTTTTCATTACTTTTTCTTCTATTTCAACTATTTGTTCCGTTGTTTTTTCTGCGGTTTGATATTCTTTTGGCAAAAAATAATTTTCTTTCGTTGTTATCAGTGAGACAGGCAGTCCTGCTCGAAGACGGATTTCTGTCAGCGTTTCAAAAGAACTGTTTTTTTCGATAGCTTTCCTCAATTCTCCGGGAAAAATCTGAAGCAGTTCTTCCTGATATATTTTCTGATTCAAATTTTCCCTCCTTTCTAAAAAATCACACTTCATGATAAGTTCTCTAAAACATATACTATAAGCACTTTATAGGGGATACATTTTGACACATTAAGATCCGTTGAAAAACTTGCGTCTGCTTCTCCATCAATAAATGCTCCCTAAAGCGTGTTTGAAAAACGGGCTCTCTTATTGTATAAAAAAACAGCCTGTTTCTTATAATATATGAAACAGGCTGTAAGATATGTTATCTTTTCTGAGTATTACAATACAATTCATTTTACTCTACATTGCAGGCAATCTCAGAAATCACTATACTTATTGATAAACCGCTCTTGTTGTTCTTTCCTTTGGTTTAAAACCAGCGGCACGTAATGCTTCGATAATCTTCTTCTTATGTTCGTGACCAAATGCTTCCATTGTAATCGTAAGTTCTACAGAACTGTTACGGTTTACGCTGACAAACTGATTATGTTCAAGCTTGATAACGTTACCCTGTACATCTGCAATAACTTTAGATACTTTGTTAAGCTGTCCTGGTACGTCTGGAAGTAAAACAGAAACGGTAAAGATTCTGGAACGCTGGATAAGGCCATTTTGTACGACAGAAGATAATGTAATGATATCCATGTTTCCACCACTTAAGATAGAAACCACTTTCTTTCCTTCTGGTTTTAAATGTTTTAAAGCTGCTACTGTAAGAAGACCAGAGTTTTCTACGAGCATCTTGTGATTTTCTAAAATATCAAGGAAAGCAACGATTAATTCATCATCTTCAATTGTGATAATATCATCTAAGTTCTCCTGAAGATATGGGAAAATGGTTTCTCCCGGTGTCTTTACAGCAGTACCATCTGCAATTGTATTTACACCCTTTAATGTAACAGGATGTCCTGCTTTTAAAGATTCCTGAAGACAGTTTGCTCCGGCAGGTTCTACACCGATTACTTTAATCTTTGGATTTAACATTTTTGCAAGAGTAGAAACACCGGTAGACAGTCCGCCACCACCAACAGGTACTAAAATGGTATCTACTGTAGGAAGCTCTTTTACGATTTCCATTGCGATAGAACCCTGTCCAGTTGCCACTTCTAAATCATCAAATGGATGAACAAAGGTATATCCGTGTTCTGCTGCTAACTCTTTTGCTTTCTCGCAGGCTTCATCGTAAACATTACCATGAAGAACAACTTCTGCTCCAAGCTCTTTTGTACGGTTTACCTTTAATAAAGGGGTTGTTGTTGGCATTACAACGATGGCAGGCGCACCAAACTTTCTTGCTGCATAAGCAACACCCTGTGCATGATTTCCGGCAGAAGCAGTAATCAGTCCTTTTGCTTTTTCTTCGTCACTTAATGTACTGATCTTGTAATATGCTCCACGAATCTTGTAAGCGCCAGTAAGCTGAAGATTCTCTGGTTTAAAATATACTTTGTTTCCTGTCATCTGTGAGAAGCAGTCACTCTGTATAAGATTTGTTGGCAGAACAACTTCCTGCACTCGCTCGTACGCTTCTTCAAACTTATCTAATGATAATTTTTCCATCATAATATGTATTCCTCCACTATGTCCTTCTAAATAATGCTATCTAGTGTACTGTCTCAATAACATTTACATAATTTCTGCTTGAATCTTTCTTTTGCAAAATGAAATATTATTGAGACAATACACTAGATAGACCCGTATTTTATAATTATATCGCAATTATATAATTATGAATAGCTTTTTTGTTCTTTTTATCTATTACTTTTTTAAAATTGTAATACTTTTCAGCATGCGGTTGCCTGCCATTGGAAACTTTTTATTCTTCTTCCTCATCCGATGGCTTTTCAAAAAGTGCATTTACAAAAGAATCGGCATCAAACTTCTGTAAATCTTCAATCTTTTCTCCGATTCCAATATATTTTACCGGAATACCAAGTTCGGACTGAATGGCGATTGCGATACCACCTTTTGCAGTTCCATCAAGCTTTGTAAGTACAATACCAGAAATATCGGACACTTCTTTAAACTGTTTTGCCTGTACTAAAGCATTCTGTCCAGTTGTTCCATCAAGAACAATCAATGTTTCAAGATAAGCTTCCGGGAATTCTCTTTCGATTACTCTTCGAATTTTAGAAAGCTCATTCATAAGGTTCTTCTTATTATGCAGTCTTCCTGCAGTATCACATAAAAGGACATCGGCATGTCTTGACTTGGCTGCCTGACACGCATCATAGATAACGGCTGCCGGATCAGAACCTTCCTGCTGTGCGATTATATCTACGCCGGCACGATTTGACCACTCGGTAAGCTGCTCAATTGCTGCTGCACGGAAAGTATCTGCTGCTGCCATAATAACCTTTTTATTCTGTGATTTAAGCTGTGCAGCAAGCTTTCCGATGGTTGTTGTCTTTCCAACACCGTTTACTCCGATTACAAGAACAACTGAAGTGCGGTTTTCATATTCGTAGGCAGTCTCATCGACTTCCATCTGCTTTTTAATAATGTCAATTAAGAGCTGACGACATTCTGCTGGTTCCTTAATATGTTCTTCCTTTACCTTTTCCTGTAAATCTTCAATGATATTCATTGTTGTATCTACACCAAGGTCACCCATAATGAGAATCTCTTCCAATTCTTCATAGAAATCATCATCAATCTTGGAAAATCCATGAAAGATAGAATCAAGCCCTGAAGCGATATTCTTTCTTGTTTTGGTCAATCCGCTGACCAGTCGACTAAAAAATCCTTTCTTTTCTCCCATAACTACTCCTCTCTGAACTTCTGTTGTTTTCACTATCAAAAAACATTTCGCCTATTACAAAGAGACTCTATGTTTCTGTATAATTCCATTATTTTATTACTTTTAAGTAAACGCTTTATTATCACTTCAAATCTTTATCAATCAAATCCACAGAAATCAATGTGGAAATACCTTTTTCCTGCATAGTGATTCCGTACAGAGCATCTGCGGCATTCATTGTTCCTCTTCGGTGTGTGATAACAATAAATTGTGTATCCTTTGACAGTTTCTTTAAATACTTAGAAAAGCGAACAATATTGGCATCATCAAGTGCTGCCTCAATCTCATCAAGAAGACAGAATGGCGATGGCTTTAAGTTCTGAATCGCAAATAACAGGGCGATCGCAGTTAAGGCTCTCTCTCCACCGGAAAGCAGCATAATATTTTGCAGTTTCTTTCCCGGTGGCTGTGCGATAATCCGGATACCACATTCTAAGATATTTTCCTCATCCATCAATTCAAGTGAGGCAGTTCCTCCCTCAAATAAATCTTGAAATACTGCGGTAAACATCTCACAGATATTCCCAAACTCTTTGGTAAACTGCTCTTTCATCGCGGTATTTAACTCCTCAATCATCGTAAGCAGCTTCGCTTCAGCCTCTTTAATATCATCATACTGCCCTTTTAAGAATTCGTATCGCTCACCGACTTCTTTATATTCTTCAATAGCATTAATGTTAATATTACCAAGTGCTTTAATCTGTCTTTGCAGCTCTTTCTTCTGTCTGCGTTTATCTGCTGCCTCTTCTGCCTTTACATCATAATGCTTCAATGTAAGCGCCTGATTATATGTGATTTCATAACTTTCCCACATGTAGTCAATCTTGCTTTCAAAATCTTCCTTCATGCGTTCCTGTCTTGAAGATAACTTAGAAGCTTCTTTTTCAAGAATTAACAGCTTTTCATTTTCACTCTCTAATTCCTGGAATATCTGATTCTGCTTTTTCATCGCAGCAGATCGCTGCTGCTTTAACTCTTCAAACTCTCTGGAAATGACATCCATTTGTATTGTAAGCTCTTTTAAAGCCTCTTTCAATGTCTTTTGTTCTTTTTCATAAGAAATATTTTCCTCGGTAAGACGCTTTGTCTCGTTCTTATTCTCTTCGGAAGACCTTTGCAGATTCTCTGTCTCCTTTTCAATACGCTCTTTGTTACTTTGCAGATAATCGAGTTCCTGGCGCATCTTTGAAAGAGACAGTCTCTGTTCATTCTTCTCCGATTCTAATCTGGAAACTTCCTGCTTTATTTCCTCAAGTTTTTCTTTTAAGGAATCAAGAACGCTATGATTTCTCTCATGAATCTGTTCGTTATCTTCCTGTTCTTTTAACAGCGCTTCTTTCTGAGAACGAATTCCTTCAATCTGTTCCTTTAAAATCTTATGTTCTTCCTTTAAAGAAGCAATTCTCTCCTTTAACTCTTCCTTCTTCGCATCCATATCTGGAATCTGGTTATTCAGGTCATGAAGGGTAAGCGAAGCCGCATCTAACTTTTCCTTTTGCTGTTGTTTTTGCTCCTGTAACTTCTGCTGTCTTTCCTTTAAAGAAGAAAGAGATTCCTTCTTCTCTGTATAGGAAGCTTTTGCCTTGCGTAAGTTTTCCTTACATTCTTCTATCTCACGCTTTCTTCCAAGCAGATTGCCGGAATGGCGAAAAGCTCCACCGGTAATGGCTCCTCCCGGATTTAATAATTCGCCGTCAAGCGTTACTAAACGAAGGCTGAAATTATTCTTTCTTGATAATGCTAATGCGTGATCTACCGTGTCTACTACAACCGTTCTTCCAAGCAAAGAATCCACTAATGCCTGAAAGCGTTCTTCTACTTCTACCAGCGTACTTGCGATACCAATAACACCTTCATCCTGTAAAACAGAAGGGGAAATCGTGCTGTTTCTTTTCCGGATATTGGTAAGTGGTAAAAAGGTCGCCCGTCCAAAACGATTCTTCTTTAAAAAGTTAATCATCTTTTTGGCAGTTTCATTATCTTCGGTAACGATATTCTGAAGTGCTCCACCTAATGCAATTTCAATCGCTGTCTCATACTTTTCCGGGAGAGCGAGAATATCTGCTACAACACCTATAATACCAGGATTTACACTTTTTTGTTCCATGATACGGCGAATGGACTGATTATAGCCGTCATATCTCTCTGTAATATTCATCAACGTCTCATAGCGGGACTTTGTACGAAGATACTCCTGATTGAGATTTCCCATCTCTTCCTGGTATTTTTGTTCCTTTTGTAAAAGTGTCTGTTCCCGCTCGTTTAATTCCTGATACAGGCTTTCCTGCCGGGCAAATGCTTCTTTTGCTTCCCCCTGACGTACAAGAAGGGACTCTGCAGTCTCATTATATTCCTTTAATTCAGAATTAAAAGAAATATAGCGGCTGTTATATTCTGCATTACGAATCTCGAGCTGTTCTTCCATTGTCGAATAACGACTGAGCTTTTCCTTTGTATCTGAGCTGGTATTCATAATAGAAAAAAGGCGGTCATTCTCGCCGGAAATCTTCTTTTCACAAGTTTCCTGCTCATCTCTTTTTATAGTGATAGATGCTTCTAACTGGCCAAGTGCATTCTGACCCGCATCAATCCTCTGCTCTTTTTGTGTGATTGCCTCTTTTAACGCTTCAACTTCTTTTGTTTTTGAAGCCTTTTCTTCCTGACTCTGTTTTTCTAATTCTTCATAATGTGTAATCAGAAGGGTATTGGACTCTGCCTTATGAGAAAGAATCAGTATCTCATTCTCTTTTTCTTCTTTCTTACGACGAAGTTCTTCTCTCTCGGATTCCTTTTTTTCGATTCCTTCCGTTACAGATTGCGTCTGTTCCTGAAGCTTCCCGTTTCTGTCTTTGATCTTCTCGTATGTTTTTCTTGTATCCTCTAAATCTCCGGAAACAATATGATACTGACGGGAATTCTCTTCCTGTTCTTTCTGAAGGCGCTCATAGTCATGAAGGAACAGATGGATATCAATATCCTTTTCCTCATCACGAAACTTTAAATATTCCTTTGCCTTCACACTTTGTTCCTCTAACGGTCCAACCTGCTTTTCTAATTCCGCTAAGATATCCGTAACACGCTCTAAATTCTGGCGTTCCTGTTCCAAAGACTTTTCGGTAACGGTTCGATTCTTTTTATATTTGGCAATCCCGGCCGCCTCGTCAAAGAGCTCACGGCTGTCCTCAATCTTTCCACTTAAGATCTTCTCTACCTGGCCCTGCCCGATAATAGAATAGCCTTCTTTACCGATACCAGTATCATAAAACAGTTCTACAATATCTCTTCTTCGACAGGAACTTCCATTAATAAGATATTCGCTTTCCCCGGAACGATAGACCCTTCTTGCCACCGTAACTTCTTCATAATCTAACGGAATGATTCGGTTGGCATTCTCAAAGGTAATCGCCACATAAGCAAATCCCATTGGTCTTCTGCTCTGCGTCCCTGAGAAAATGACATCTTCCATCTTAGATCCTCGGAGCTGTCTGGCACTCTGTTCACCTAATACCCAGCGCACCGCATCTCCGATATTACTCTTTCCGCTTCCATTTGGGCCTACAATTCCGGTAATTCCCTGTGGAAACTCAAAAGTAATCTTATTTGCAAAGGATTTAAATCCATTAATTTCAATACTTTTTAAATACATACTACACCTGCTGCTTTTTTAACAGTAGTATGGTCTGGTAAGCAGCAATCTGTTCTGCTCCCTTTTTTGTTTTTCCTTTTCCAATCGCATAGGTCTTACCGCCGATTCTTGTCTCAACAGTAAACTCCTTATTATGATCTGGACCGGCTTCTTTTGTAAGTACATACTGTAAACGTGGATCTGACCCTGCCTGTACCATTTCCTGTAAAATAGTCTTGGCATCATAAAACAGGGATTTATCTTCCACATCTTTTAACAGATGGGTATGAATAAATGTTTTTGCCTTCTCCATCCCACCGTCTAAATAAATCGCTCCAATTAATGCCTCAAATGCATCAGAAAGAATCGAATCTCTCTCTCTTCCTCCCGTTGCGTCTTCTCCTCTGCTTAAAAGAAGATATTTACCAAGCTCTACATCCCTTGCACAGATTGCCAACGTATACTCACATACAAGACTGGAACGAAGCTTTGTAAGTCTTCCTTCATTATATCCAGGATATTCTCTAAACACATAATCAGAAATCGTAACCTCTAATACGGCATCTCCTAAAAATTCTAAACGTTCATTATTCGCTCTTCTGCGTCCTCTTTGCTCATTGGCATAAGAGCTGTGTGTCATTGCTAATGCCAATGTGCGCTTATTATTAAAAGAGTATCCAATATTTTCTTCTAAGCCCTTAAATCTTGCTGTATTGATCATTACTTTTCGCCTGCTTTCTCTTCTTTTGCCTGCGCCATTTCCTCTGCAAGATGCGCTACGATTTTTTCATTAATTCGCTGTTCTTTAAATGTAACACACTGGAAAATCGCTGTCTTTGTCTCTTTTGCCTTGGCGCTTCCATGAATCTTTACAACAAGACCTTTTAATCCAAGAAGTGGCGCTCCACCGTACTCTGTCGCATCAAATGTCTTTAATGTATCTTTTAAAGCAGGTTTTACTAAAAGACCACCAAGCTTACTTCTTGTTGTGGACATCATTCCCTCTTTGATTACATGGATCAGTGTACTTGCCAGTCCTTCTTCAAGCTTTAAAATAACATTACCGACAAAAGCTTCTGTTACGATAACATCCGCTTCACCCTTTGGAATATCTCTTGCCTCAATACTTCCGATAAAGTTGATATTTTTGCAGGCCTTTAATAATGGATATGTCTCTTTTACAAGTGCATTTCCTTTTGCCTCCTCTGCGCCGATATTTACGATGGCAACACGAGGATTCTTCACACCGACAACATCTTCCATATAAATAGAACCCATCTGGGCAAACTGTAACAGATGTTCTGGACGCGCATCAACATTCGCACCACAGTCAATCAGAAGAGAAACGCCTTTTGCTGTTGGAGTAAGTGGGGCAAGCGGTGCTCTCTTAACCCCCTTTCCCTTTCCGATCAAAACCTGTCCACCGACAAGAATCGCTCCTGAACTTCCTGCAGAAACAATCGCATCACACTCGCCGTTCTTTACAGACTTAATCGCAACAACTAATGAAGAATCTTTCTTTTTCTTAATTGCTATCGCAGGAGCTTCATTACAGCTAATCTCTTCTGTTGTGTGTGTAATCTCAATCTGTTCTTTATTGTAAGTATACTTAGCAAGTTCTGCCTCAATCTTATCCTTATCTCCAAAAAGACGAAGCTTAATATCTGCTCTCTCATTAATCGCTTCAACTGCGCCTTTGATAATCTCACCTGGGGCATTATCTCCACCCATCGCATCAATTGCGATCACATTTTTAAATTCCATAAAAGGTCTCCTCTCTTTTCCTATAGTCTCAGAAATTCTCAAATTCTCGTACCTGAATTTAATAAAAAACAGATAAATCTGGACTCTGAGTATACACTTTAAAGAAAGTACTCTCGGAAAATCATTTTGCAAAGAGCTTCCGAGAATACTTTATAAATCTGTTACGAATTCTATCGCATAATAAAATCAAAGATTAGAGTAACACAATTAGGGGGAGATTTCAAGAATATTGATTTGTTACAAGTATGGAGTGCAGGCAAGATTGACGAACCCAGGAAGCCAGTTACTCCTTATCTGGCTTCCTGGGTTCTGTCTTTGGCTGCAATGAGTGTAATAATTTAATATGAGGGTTTTGGACGCAGTGATACGAATCATTTTTACATAATATCCCAGCAGGGGATTCGTCTCTTTTTTATAAATTCTCTCTATCGGATATCAAATTTATATTTTCCGATATCTGCAGTCTCTTTTTTGCTGACAAAGCTCCATTTTCCTTCATAGTAAGCAATGGTTACTATGGTATTATATCCTAGTTTATCAAGTACTGGTACTGCCCAGCTTTGCGGGATCATCTCATATTCTTCGTGGGTTTTGATGTCTGTCATAATATACATATCGTTATGTTTATGTGTATATTGTACATTCTTTAACACGATTGGAATTCTTGGATGTGGTTCATTCCAGGTAATAGCTTCATGGTTGTATTCATCATCCACCTGAGACTGGATACTTTTTAAGGCTTCTTTACTCATACTTCCATTGTTGCAGTAAAGAATTGCCGTTCTCTTTTTTCCGGTAGTAAGGCTTACAAGCGTGGCCGTATTACAGATGGCTCTTGCTTTTCCCCAGCCAAGTTCTGTCTCATGATTCTCTGATTTGGTGAGCACAAATGGACTTTCTAATAATTCTTCCCGCAAGTAAATGGCTTCTCCGACTTTCATTTCGGACAGGCAACGATATTTTCTGTTATTATCTATATTTTTATGAACGGAAGAACCATTGGAAATCTTCGGTTTTTCTGCTTGTTTATTCTCTGCATTCTGCAAGTTTTTTGTTCTTTTACTCTCGAAATCTTTCAGGTCTTTTTCCATTTTTTCTTCTACCGTTCGATCTACATTAATATCTTCTTTAGCAGTATCATCCCATGTATCTTCTGCCGCTTTCTTATACCATTCTTCTGCCTTTTCCATATCTTCTTCTACACCAAGTCCGTGTTCATAAAACTGACCAAGCTTATAAGCGGCATCTGGTCTGCCCTGCTCAGCTGCAAGTGTATACCAGCGCATTGCCTTTTCAAAGTCTTTCTCTTTTCCTTTTCCCTGCTCATAGCAACGGCCTATATTATACTGTGCCTGTGCATAACCCTGTAAAGCAGCTTTTTCTCCCCAATGAATCATCTCGTCATAATTCTTTTCTACTCCTTTTCCATAACCGTAAAAATGCGCAAGGAGTGCCTGCGCTGGAGCATATTCCTGCTCTGCTGCCTGCACACAATAATCTACCGCTTTTTTCATATTCTGCCCTGCACCTTTTCCATTCGCATATGCCCTTGCCAGATGATACTGTGCTTCCACATCTCCTGACTTTGCAATCTTCTTCCACTCTTTTACCTGTTTACTTTCAAAACTAAATAATCCCATATTCTGTCTCCCTCTGTCATGGTGCATTGATTATACTTTAACAATGTTATTATATCACAAAAAAACAGAAAAAAGTTATCGAATTTTATAAAAATTGTACAGTTTTCTGCAAAGGTATTATATTTACCGGGCTTTTTAACGGTTTAAAATCAATTTTACACCAATTACTACACCAATTTATTTTATTCTCAATTTGGATTAAAAATTCTCCTTTGATATTTTGTTGACTTATATCAATATTATATCTTTTTCATTCCGCAAAACAAGCACCAACAGAAATAATTTCCATTGGCACTTATTGTTTCCTGCTATGAGTAGAGTATTTATTTAATTCTTTTCAATGTAATTCCCGTAATATTAAATCCATAAACAGACTTTTTATTCTTTTTCCTGAGAGTGGTCAACGAGAAAACTTTCCTGATTTTTACCCTTGCAATTTAATTCATTAAGTGAACTACAGACGCCCCCAAAGAAAGATTTGAGTGAAAGTCCGAATTTTTGATTTATTCCAAAATTATTATGGCTAGATAATTTGGGAACATGAAAGACTTATACTTTCTATCTCAAATCCTCATAACATGAATCTTTCCTGTTCCATTTTTCCTTTGATGAATACAGCGCTGTCCCACAAAGTGTATTTCCGGATTCTTTGTTGCTTCTATTAAATTTTCAAGATAAGTTTCACCTGGTACGAAATATTCTTCTTCCTTCGCCATATGTACGGCAATCATTGAACTTGACAGTTTTCCACAAAGATGAACAACGCTATTTGAAAGGAACTTCTCTAGCTCTTTTAAAAACATGAATGCAGCCATTCCACTGCACTCTTTAAAACACTTTTCCCCAACCATATCTACTGTTCCTGTTGGTTCTGCTAAAGAAATAATTCTGCAGCCTGCCTGAATGACAGCTTTGATATATTCTGCTTCTTCTAATACAATCTTTTTTAATATTTTTTCAAGTTTATCTGGTTCTGTTTGCATTGCCAAATACAATTTCATAGGGTCAATCAAGGCAGCTAATACAGAAAAAGGGGCTTCTACTTCAAGGACGAGCGTCTCCTCTTTTAACTTTTTTATAACTTCTATAAGTGTCCTGATACGTTTATCTTTCATAAGGTTAAACTGTACTGGATTTATTTCTTCTAAAGTAGAAAAAGGATAGTCTCCTGTTGTCCAGTAATTTCCTCTTTTTATAACACCAGCCCCAAGGACTGCTCCCTCTAAATTCTGAACAAGAGGTAGTACGATTTCTTTTCTTTTTTCTGCTTTTCTCCAGATAAATAGGGTTTCCTCCATCTCTTTTTCATTTGAAAGAATCGATAAATCTTTTTCCCATAGCCACTGGGGCATCCTTCTTTTGTCGTTTCCATTACATTTCCATATTTGTATCATTTTGACACTCTCCAAACTTTATTTTATTTTTTATTATATCTTTTGAATAAAGTTATAGCAAGCATAGTCTTTACATAAAAAATATGTCAAAGAAATGATGTACCTGGTGATATAAATTGTAGAATGTATCATTAAACTGTCTGGGCATATAATGAAAAAGCGTTGCAAATTATAGGAAAAGTCTGCATTAAAAAAAGTGTCTATATCTTAAGACAACAAAAAAGGATACCCTAAGTATCCTTCATAAAGCAGCGCTACCAGGATTCGAACCTGGAAATGCTGGAATCAGAATCCAGTGCCTTAC
>CAVCBH010000280.1:0-18903 GCA_963600375.1 bacterium
GACGAATGGAACATCGGGACAAAAAGTACGACAAATGCAGGAACAGCTTAATGTAATTGCAGGAGATTATCCGCTGATTTCCAAAATTAAAGTGGATGGCATTTATGGACCGGCAACGGCAAATTCTGTCAGGGTTTTTCAGAAAATTTTTCATTTGCCGGAAACGGGAGTGGTGGACTTTGCAACGTGGTATAAGATCAGCCAGATTTACGTTGCAGTGAGCCGGATTGCGGAGCTGGTATAATTTTTTGTGGCAGAAAAAAGTTATGGTAATTATGCACAAAGCAGTATGGAAGTAATGGGGAAGGTAGCGGCGAAAGATAGAAATTATAGTTTTTCGCCGTTCTTCTCTTGTAATTAGGTACGATGTATGCTAAAATTTGTACAATTTAAGTATTTATGCAAAGAGCGGCAACGTAGATGTCAGTTTTTTTCGCAAGTCTGAAAAGACACGTTCCCGGCCGATTTGTTTGATAAGCATATTTTTCGCACAATGAGCCGGGGGAACCCGTCTTTTTTTTTGCAAAGAACTGTAATTAGGAGTGACTGACTCCCTTGTTGTTTTTGCATTTTCCTTAATATGCAGTTGCAAATGATTGAATATAGAAAGGAACGTGAATCATGAAGGCATTTCTAATCTTAGAAGATGGAACTGTGCTGACCGGCGAAAGCTTTGGAGCAGCCAGAGAGGTAATCAGCGAGGTGGTTTTTAACACTTCCATGACAGGATATCTGGAGATACTGACAGACCCATCCTACGCAGGACAGTCCGTTGTTATGACTTATCCATTAATTGGTAACTACGGAATCTGCTTGGAGGATATGGAGTCCATTCATCCCTGGCCAAAGGCTCTTATTGTAAGAGAGTGTGCAAAACTGGCAAGCAACTTCCGTAACGAGATGACATTAGATGAATTCTTAAAGAAATATGATGTTCCGGGAATTTCAGGAATTGATACCAGACATCTGACACGTATTTTAAGAGAGTACGGTGTTATGAACGGAATGATTACAACAAGAGAAGATTTCGACCTGGATGAGGTAATAAAGCAGTTAAAAGAATATAGAGTACAAGGTGTTGTTCGTGAAGTAAGCTGTAAGGAAAAGAGAGTGCTTCCTGGCGATGGTTTTAAAGTTGCCCTCATGGATTTTGGAGCAAAGAAGAATATTGAGAAGTCTTTAAATAAGCGTGGATGTGAAGTTACTGTATATCCTGCTTACACAAAGGCGGATGAGATTATCGCAGCAAAACCAGATGGGATCATGCTTTCTAATGGTCCTGGAGATCCAAAGGAATGTGTGGAAATCATCGAGGAACTTAAGAAGTTATTTGCTACGAATATCCCAATCTTTGGTATCTGTCTTGGACATCAGCTTATGGCACTTGCCAACGGAGCAGATACAAAGAAGATGAAATACGGACATCGTGGAGCAAACCATCCGGTAAAAGATTTAAAGACAGGAAAGGTTTACATTTCCTCACAGAACCACGGATACATGGTAATGGAAGATTCTCTGAACAGAGATATTGCAGAGGTAAGTTTTATTAATGTAAATGATGGTACATTAGAGGGAGTTCACTATCTTGGAAAGAACGTTATGACAGTACAGTTCCATCCGGAAGCCTGCCCTGGACCAAACGATTCCGAGTTTTTATTTGAAGAGTTTATCAATATGATGGAGGTTGCAAAAGATGCCTAAGAATACCAGTATTAAAAAAGTCCTTGTAATTGGTTCCGGTCCTATCGTTATCGGACAGGCTGCAGAGTTTGACTATGCGGGAACACAGGCATGTCGTTCCTTAAAAGAGGAAGGAATTCATGTTGTCCTTGTTAACTCTAACCCTGCAACAATCATGACAGATAAAGATATCGCAGATGAAGTATATATTGAGCCATTAACACCAGAAGTTATCAAGAAGCTTATCTTAAAGGTTTCTCCAGACAGTCTGCTTCCAACATTGGGTGGACAGGCAGCGTTGAATATCGCTATGGAGTTAGATGAGTGTGGTTTCTTAAAAGAGCATAAGGTAAAGCTGATCGGTACAACTGGTAAGACCATCCGTAAGGCAGAGGACAGAGAAGAATTTAAAGAGACGATGGAAAAGATTGGTGAGCCAATCGCACCAAGCCAGATCGTTACAAATGTAGAAGATGGTTTAGAGTATGCGCACAAGATTGGTTTTCCTGTTGTTCTCCGTCCTGCATACACACTTGGAGGAAGCGGCGGTGGAATCGCTGATAACGAAGAAGAATTCGTAGAGATCATCCAGAACGGTCTTCGTTTAAGCCGTGTAGGACAGGTATTAGTAGAGAAGTCTATCGCAGGCTGGAAAGAAATTGAGTACGAAGTAATGCGTGACGGAAATGGAACATGTATTACTGTATGTAACATGGAGAACCTTGATCCGGTTGGTGTTCATACCGGTGACAGTATCGTAGTTGCTCCTTCTCAGACTTTAGGAGATAAAGAGTATCAGATGCTCCGTAACTCCGCATTAAATATCATCGACGAACTCGGCGTAGAAGGTGGATGTAATGTACAGTTCGCTTTAAATCCAGATACATTTGATTACTGTGTAATTGAGGTTAACCCTCGTGTAAGCCGTTCTTCCGCATTAGCTTCTAAGGCAACTGGTTATCCGATCGCCAAAGTTACTGCAAAGATCGCACTTGGTTACCACTTAGATGAGATTAAGAATGCTGTAACAGGTAAAACATTTGCAAGTTTTGAGCCAGCACTTGACTACTGTGTAGTAAAGGTGCCAAGACTTCCATTTGATAAGTTCATTTCCGCATCCCGTCATCTGACAACACAGATGAAAGCAACTGGAGAGGTAATGAGTATCTGTACAAACTTTGAAGGTGGTCTTATGAAGGCTCTCCGTTCCTTAGAGCAGCATGTAGACAGCCTGATGCATGGTGATTTTGACAAGTTAAGCGACAAAGAATTAGAAGAACATCTTCATATTGTAGATGATCTTCGTATTTACTGCATCGCAGAAGCACTTCGTCGTAAAGTGGATCCACAGAAGATTCATGACATCACAAAGATAGATTTATGGTTCATTGATAAGTTAAATAACATCGTTGAGATGGAAGCAAAACTTAAAAATGCAGAAGTATTAGACCGTGAACTTTTACTCAAAGCAAAAGAAATGGAATTCCCTGATAAAGTCATCGGAGAACTCATCGGTCAGAGCGAAGAATATGTAAAGGATTTAAGAAGACAGATGGATATTGTTCCTGCATACAAAGTTGTTGATACCTGTGCGGCTGAGTTTGCAGCAGAAACTCCATATTATTATTCCTGTTTCGGAAGCTTTAATGAAGTGGAAGAGACTTCTGACAGAAAGAAAATCATGGTACTTGGTTCCGGTCCAATCCGTATCGGACAGGGTATCGAGTTTGACTACTGTTCCGTACACAGTGTATGGGCATTTAAAGAAATGGGTTACGAGACAATCATCGTAAACAATAACCCTGAGACAGTAAGTACTGACTTTGATATCGCAGATAAGCTTTACTTCGAGCCTTTAACAGAGGAAGATGTAGAACATATCGTAGAGTTAGAGAAACCGGATGGAGCAGTTGTACAGTTCGGTGGACAGACAGCTATCAAGTTAACAGAGAAGTTAAATAAGATTGGTGTTCCAATTTTTGGTACAAGTGCTGAGAACGTAGATGCAGCCGAAGACAGAGAACTCTTTGATGAGATTCTTGAACAGTGCTGCATCCCAAGACCAAAGGGAGGCACTGTATTTACAAAAGAAGAGGCAATCAAGACAGCCAACGAGATTGGTTATCCAGTATTAATCCGTCCTTCCTACGTACTTGGTGGACAGGGCATGCAGATTGCTATTTCTGATGAGGATATTTCTGAATTTATGGATGTTATCCAGAGATATGCACAGGAACATCCAATTCTTATCGATAAATATCTGATGGGGATTGAGGTAGAGGTTGATGCCGTATGTGATGGCGAAGAAATCGTTATTCCAGGTATCATGCAGCACGTAGAGAGAGCCGGAATTCATTCTGGAGACAGTATTTCTGTATATCCTGCAAGAGACCTTTCTCCTAAGATCAAAAAGGTTATTGGACATTACACAAAGTTACTGGCAAAGGCTTTACACGTTATCGGCCTTATCAATATCCAGTTCATTGTATATCAGGATGAAGTATATGTAATCGAGGTAAACCCTCGTTCTTCAAGAACCGTTCCTTACATCAGTAAGGTAACCGGTATTCCGATTGTTGATCTTGCAACAAAGGTTATGACAGGAAAGAAGTTAAAAGACTTAGGTTACGAGCCAGGTCTTCAGCCAGAATCTCCATACTGGGCAATTAAGATGCCAGTATTCTCCTTTGAGAAGATTCGTGGTGCAGATATCAGCCTTGGACCAGAAATGAAGTCCACCGGTGAGTGTCTTGGTATTTCCAAGAACTTTGAGGAAGCATTATTTAAAGCGTTCTTAGGTTCTGGTGTTGATCTGCCAAAACATAAGAAAATGATTATGACAGTAAAAGACTCTGATAAGTTAGATGCGGTAGAAGTTGGAAAGAGATTTGCAGCACTTGGCTACGAAATCTATGCAACAAGAAATACATGCAAGATATTAAAGGAAAATGGTGTACCTGCAAAGAGAGTAAATAAGATCGAGGAATCTCATCCAAATCTTCTTGACTTAATTTTAGGACATCAGATCGACCTTATTATCGATACTCCTTCACAGGGTATTGAAAAGAGCAAAGATGGTTTCGTCATCCGTCGTCATGCAGTAGAGACAGGTGTAAACTGTCTGACTTCTATCGATACAGCGAACGCCTTACTTACCAGCTTAGAGTCTTCCTGCCGAGAAGATTTATCTTTAGTAGATATCGCAGAAATTGATAAAGAAATCGAGAACAAGATTAACGAGGCATAAAAGGGACGGAAAAGTCTCGGAGCGTGTCTGAAAAATGTTTTTTCAAATACGCTCTGCTATAAATAATGTACCCCCGGAGTTTTTAGATTTGCTTTTGCAGCAAAAAGATTTCGGGAGCACATAACAGTGAGTGGGAGGAAACCAATGGGAAATTATACAAAGCAGGACATTATTCAGCTAGTGGAAGAAAAAGATGTACAGTTTATAAGACTTCAGTTTACCGATGTATCTGGAACCTTAAAAAATGTAGCAATTACAGCCAGTCAACTTGAAAAGGCATTAGATAATAAATGCATGTTTGACGGTTCATCCATTGAGGGGTTCGTCCGTATTGAAGAATCCGATATGTATTTATATCCGGATCTCAATACATTTGAGATTCTTCCGTGGCGACCACAGCATGGCAAGGTTGCCCGTTTTATGTGCGATGTATATCGACCAGAGGGCGTGCCTTTTGAGGGTGACAGCCGTTATGTCCTGAAGAATGTATTAAAAAAGGCGGCAAACATGGGCTATACTTTTGATGTGGGACCAGAGTGTGAGTTCTTCCTTTTCCATACCGATGATAACGCACAGCCAACCAATATCACGCATGAGAAAGCAAGCTATTTTGATGTTACTCCGTTAGACTTAGGGGAAAATGCACGAAGAGATATTGTTCTTACTTTAGAAAGCATGGGATTTGAAATTGAAGCTTCCCATCATGAAGTTGCTCCGGCACAGCATGAGATTGATTTTAAGTATGACAATGCGTTGGTAACAGCAGATAATATCATGACTTTTAAGATGGTTGTAAAGACAATCGCAAAAAGACATGGACTGTATGCAACTTTTATGCCAAAGCCAATCACCGATGTAGATGGTTCTGGAATGCATATTAATATGTCCCTTGAAAAAGATGGAAAGAACATTTTCTTTGATAAGAGTGATCCGATGGAACTCAGTAAGGAATGTTATCATTTTATTGCGGGTCTGATCAAACACGCCAGAGGAATGTCCTGTATTTGTAATCCTCTTGTAAACTCCTACAAAAGACTGGTTCCAGGTTATGAAGCACCGGTGGCAATATGCTGGTCCTCCATTAACCGAAGCCCTCTGATTCGTATCCCGGCATCCAGAGGCGCAGGAACAAGAATTGAATTCAGAAGTCCCGACCCGGCAGCAAATCCATATCTTGTTATGGCACTTTGTCTTGCAGCAGGGCTTGACGGAATTGAGAATGAATTAGAAGCACCAGAACCAATCGGCAAAAATATGTATTTACTTACAGAAGAACAGATTGCCGATATGAATATTGATGTTCTTCCGGCAACACTGGGAGAAGCCTGTGATGCCTTTGAGGAAGATGAGTATATTCAGGAAGTTTTAGGAGAACATATCAGTAAAAAGTATCTGGAAGCAAAGAGAAAAGAATGGCATGAATATTGCAGACAGGTTTCTGATTGGGAAACGGAAGCATACCTCTATAAATACTAATATATCAGTTGCCTAAAATATCGACTGTAGATTAAAAAAAGCTGGAATCCTTATGAGGGTGAGTGGAAAGTGTTGAATATTGTTGTTGTGTTTCCGAAAAAGGAAATCGTATTAAAAATGAAAAATGTTCTGGTAAAGAATGGATTTGATGTATCGGCCGTCTGCGTTACTGGAGCGCAGGCAATCCAGGCAGTAGAACGGCTTGAAGCGGGTGTTGTTGTCTGCGGCATCCGTTTTGCGGATATGATATATGATGAATTAAAAGAATATCTTCCAGATACCTTTGAGATGATTGTCATCGCCAGTAATGCTCAGTGGCAGGAATATGGAGAGGATGATGTCATTTATCTGCCGTTGCCTTTAAAAGCATATGATCTGGTAGATACGGTATCCGATTTGCTGACAGATATACATAGAAAGCTGAAACAGGAAAAAGAAAAGCCAGGTAAGCGGTCCTCTGCCGATCAGGGAGTCATTAATCAGGCGAAGTCGCTCTTAATAGAGAAAAATGGAATGACAGAAGAAGAAGCGCATCGCTACCTTCAGAAGAGAAGCATGGATAATGGAACGAATATGGTAGAAACTGCATATATGGTGTTACAGGTTTTTGATTTGTAATTATTTGGCCCTGTCAGACTGTTTGATTTTATAAGTAAAATGGGGTCTATAGATGGATTTTTACACATAAATTCTAAATAATCATAAAAATTTTATTGAAAAATACGGATAACTCTTGTTAAATGAAGGAGGTTATCGTATATTTTAAGAAGGCATATATGCAAAAGAAGGGAGCAGCCTATGAAGTTTACAAAGATGCATGGAATAGGAAACGATTACGTTTATGTGAATTGTTTTGAAGAATCAATAAAGAATCCCTCTGAAGTATCTAAGTTTGTGAGTGACCGTCATTTTGGAATCGGTTCTGATGGGTTAATTTTGATCAGTCCATCTGAAAAGGCAGATTTTCGTATGAATATTTATAATGCAGATGGTTCTCAGGCAGAAATGTGTGGGAATGGTATCCGTTGTGTTGCAAAGTATGTGTATGATTACGGTCTGACAGATCAAACAGAGATTTCTGTTGAAACTTTAGCAGGAATTAAATATTTAAAACTTCGGGTGGAGAATGGCAAAGTAGCAACCGTAGAAGTAAATATGGGTGCACCGATTCTTGAACCAAAGGAGATTCCGGTTGCAGTGGATATAAATCCGGTAGTGGATGTTCCTGTTGAAGTAAAGGGAAAGACCTATCGTATGACCTGTGTATCTATGGGGAATCCTCATGCGATTATCTTTATGGATAATGTAAAAGAACTGGATATCAAATCCATTGGGCCATATTTTGAAAATCATCCAGTATTCCCTAAAAGAACAAATACTGAATTTGTAGAAGTGTTAGATAAAAACACGGTAAATATGAGAGTATGGGAGCGCGGTAGTGATGAGACACTCGCCTGTGGAACAGGTGCCTGTGCAACTACCGTTGCCTGTATATTAAATAACAAGACAGAAGACGAAGTTACAGTACATTTACTCGGGGGAGATTTAAAAATCCGCTGGGACCGCGAAGAAAACTTAGTTTATATGACCGGTCCTGCAACTGTTGTATTTGACGGGGAGATTACTCTTCCAGAAGGAATAGCTTAAGGGGAATATAGCAAGAACAAGCATAAGTAATTCTTATATGTTCACTGAAAAAAGTGTCGATAAAGTTATATGTAATAAAGGCATATACAGTGCATATTACCAAAGAAAAATAGCTATAAATAGTGTATTGTAATAGACAGAACAGAAGTTAGGCGAAAGCCAGTTAGGAGCAACTATGTTTAAAGTAAACGAGAATTATTTAAAACTGCCAGGCAGCTATCTCTTTTCTAACATTGGAAAGAAAGTAGCAGCATACAAAGAGGCAAATCCAGACAAATCCATTATCAGCTTAGGAATCGGTGACGTAACACAGCCATTGGCACCAGAGATTATTAAGAGTCTCCACAGTGCAGTAGATGAGATGGGAAAGGCAGAAACTTTCCGCGGATACGCCCCGGATCTTGGATATGAATTTTTAAGAAATGCAATCGCAGACGGTGATTACAAGAGCCACGGGTGTGACATCAGTGCCGATGAAATCTTTGTCAGCGATGGTGCAAAATGCGATTCCGGAAACATTCAGGAAATCTTCAGTGCAGATAACAAAATCGCTGTATGTGACCCTGTATATCCAGTTTACGTTGATACAAATGTTATGGCAGGAAGAACAGGAACATATAATCCAACAACAGAAACATGGAGCGATGTAATCTACATGCCATGTACAGCAGAGAATGATTTCGTGCCAGACTTCCCAAAAGAAGAACCAGACATCATCTATCTTTGTTTCCCAAACAACCCAACAGGAACAACCATCACAAAAGCACAGCTTCAGGAATGGGTTGATTATGCAAATAAAATCGGTGCAGTAATCATTTACGATGCCGCTTATGAAGCATATATCAGCGAAGATGATGTAGCACACAGCATCTATGAATGTGAAGGAGCAAGAACTTGTGCAATCGAGCTTCGAAGCTTCTCCAAAAATGCAGGATTCACAGGAACAAGACTTGGTTTCACTGTTGTTCCTAAAGACTTAAAAGCCGGAGACGTTGCTTTACATTCTTTATGGGCAAGACGTCACGGAACAAAGTATAACGGTGCGCCATACATCATCCAGAGAGCCGGCGAAGCTTGCTACAGCGAAGCTGGAAAAGCACAGTTAAAAGAACAGGTTGCTTTCTATATGAACAACGCTAAAATCATCAAAGAAGGCTTAAAAGATGCAGGATACACAGTATTCGGTGGAGTAAATGCACCATATATCTGGTTACAGACTCCACACAAAATGGCATCCTGGGATTTCTTTGACTTCTTATTAAACAATGCCAACGTAGTAGGAACACCAGGTTCAGGATTTGGACCAAGTGGAGAGGGATACTTCCGACTTACAGCGTTTGGTTCTTATGAAAATACTTTAGAAGCTATCGAGAGAATTAAGGCTCTTTAATTCTCAGGCAAGGGAGACGCTTCCCCAAAAAGATACTAGCCTGTATTTGTGACCCTATCACTGTGGGTTGAATGCTCGCTTATGCGCTCGCATTCAATCTGTGTTTTAAGGTCACAAATACAGGCTAGTATCTCTTTGGGGAAGCTTTCTTTGGGTGTGTCTGTTTAGTCTGTTTAATCTGTTTAGCTTGGCCACCCCAATTTAATTCTTAATAATTATTAAGAAGCCAGTAGATACCGCTATCATGTATAATATAATAAATATATATATGGTACAATATTCTTTACCATTACGGGAGTACAGTAAAAAGTGCTGAAATTGTGAACATTCTTTTAAATTATTGTGATGTTTAATGATTTTTCAGAGCAATTGTGCTATCATATCAAAATAGGTTTCAAGTGACTATCTTAAAGCTTTGCCAGGCTTTTTTATAAAGAGTATAAGGAGGAAATCATGTTTCGGAAGAAGAATGGGCAGGAATTTATGGATGCAACGAATTTAGATTCATCCACAAATGACAAAGAAGAGAAGAAAGGCTTTTTTCACAGAAAGAAGAAGGAGATTAACCTGTATGAAGATGATATGGGATATATCAACGATGACAGTGATTTCTCAGAAGATGAATACGATAAAGAATTAGAAGAATTACAGGAAGAAGAGAAGACAAAGAAGAAAAAGAGAAGATTTTTACGAAGGAAAAAGGACGAGAAAGAGGCAGCGTCACAGACCCAGGACTTGGCAGCAGACAAGATGGAGGATAGTATTCTCGGTGACGATGATGCAATTATTTTGCAGGAATCGGAGAAGAAGAAGTTTTCTAAAAAGAAGCTGGCGCTCATCTGTGGTACGGCAGCGGTCATAGTGATAGCTGTTGTTTTTTTTGTTATCCGCAATATGGGTGGAACGAGTGAGGGAAAGGCTTACGTAGAATCTGTTCGTGAGATTACCGGACTTGGAACGGCCAATGGGGCGAATAATCGTTACACAGGAACCGTTGATGCAGAGAGTTCATGGAAGATTACCTTACAGTCTGATATGTCCGTAGAGAAACGTTATGTTAACGTGGGAGATCAGGTAAAAAAAGGAGATAAGCTTTTTAAGTATAACACACAGGAGTTAAAACTTTCCAAAGAAAAGAAAGAACTTGAACAGGAGACTTTACAAAACGAGATCAGTCAGCTTACAAAAGATATCAGTTCGTATCAGTCTGATTTGAAGTCAGCAAGTGCCAGTGAAAAGATTCAGCTTCAGACACAGATTCTGACAGCACAGACAACGATCAAAAAGGATCAGTACACAATTAAGACAAATAAAGAGACAATCAAGACATTAGAAAAGAATATTAAAGATGCAACTGTAAAGAGTAAGATGAATGGTCTTGTAAAGAAGATTAATTCTTCTCTGGAGAGCACATCCTCAAGTGACAGTTCCGATGATAGTTCTGATAGCGGAGATGGAAGTTCTGATGATTCTACATATATGACAATTCTTGCGGTAGGCAACTATCGTATTAAAGGAACTGTCAGCGAGACAAATGTGTGGAGTCTTAATGAAGGGGATTCTGTTATCGTGCGCTCGAGAGTAGATGATTCCAAGACATGGAAGGGAACCATCAGTAGTATTAAGACAGATACAACAGCAGATGATACTTCAAGCGACAGCAGTTCTGATTATAGTGATTCATCCGATGATACTAATACAGGAGAAACTGCGTCAAAATATAATTTCTATGTGAAGTTAGATGATGATACAGATCTGATGATGGGACAGCATGTTCTTATTGAGCAGGATAATGGACAGGATGAGAAGAAAGATGGAATGTGGCTGCCTGCTGCGTACATTAAGAAAGACCATAATAAGTACTATGTATGGTTAGATTCTCATAATAAGTTGAAACTTCATGAGATTACAGTCGGAGAATACGATGAGAATCTTGATGAATACGAAGTAAAGAGCGGACTTAAGATAAGTGATTACATTGCCTGTGATGACAGTACATTAAAAGAGGGAATGAAGGTTACAAAGGTAAGTCCGGAGGATAACACTTCTGGTTATGGAGAAGATCAGACAAGTGATGGTTCTGATTATGATTCCTATGATGCGTCAGATGAGGGAGATACCTCTGATTATGGAGTAGACACCTATGACAGCGGGGATGATGGAAGTGTAGATGACAGCCTCGATACAGGAAGTGACGATTCCGATTCTTCGGATAGTGGAACAAGTGACAGTGATATTGCGGACTTTGGAGAATAGGGAGTCTTAACAGGAAAGGACATATAACATATGCTTTTGGAACTAAAACATATATATAAGAATTATTTGCAAGATAAGATTGTCATACCGGTTCTTAAAGATGTAAATATCTCTATTGACGAAGGAGAGTATGTGGCAATTATGGGACCTTCCGGATCAGGAAAGACAACCCTTATGAACATTATAGGCTGCCTTGACCGGCCAACGAAGGGAGAATTCCTTTTAGAGGGAGAATCCATAGTGAACTATAATGAGAACCGTCTGTCAGATTTGCGTTTGAATACACTGGGCTTTGTATTTCAGAGCTTCAATCTTCTTCCGAAACAGACAGCGCTTGATAACGTAGCTCTCCCGTTAAGTTATGCAGGGGTTCCGGTAAAGAAAAGAAAGGAAATAGCTTTTCAGGCCTTAAAGAGAGTTGGATTAGCGGAACGAGTACATTTTAGACCAAGCCAGCTTTCCGGTGGTCAGCAGCAGAGAGTAGCAATAGCAAGAGCACTGGTAAATAATCCAAAGATTATCCTTGCCGATGAGCCTACCGGAGCCTTAGACAGCCGCTCTGGTATCCAGGTAATGAATCTATTTCAGCAGTTGAATGAAGAAGGCGTAACCATCATTATGATTACCCATGATGCTAATATCGCTAATCATGCAAAAAAGGTACTTCATATTTTCGATGGAGAGATTGTTGAAGATAGGGAAAGAAAAGAGAAAGAAAAACAGGAGTCTGAAGTTCAACAGGACACAGCAAAAAGTGATTCTGCCATTTCTTCTTCGGAAGTGGAAAGGGACTTTGGAGTAAATGCATGGGAAGGAGAGATCTGATTTGAAAGGAAAGAAAAAGATACTGCTTGCTGTAGTATTAGTTCTTGTTATGGCAGTCGGAATTACTTCCATTGTTGTTATAAGAAACAGAAATAAGACAGTAGTAAATGTATTTCCGGTCAGCCAGTTAAACAGTTCAGACTGGTTCGATACTGATACTTCGCTTACAGGAACTCTTACTTCAGATTATATACAGGAAGTTCATGTAGACAGCGGACAAAAAGTAAAGAAAATTTATGTAAAGAAAGGCGACAAAGTTAAAAAGGGAGATACTCTTTTAAAATATAATGTCTCCGATAAAGAATTAGATTTAAAACTCCAGAAACTCCAGATCCAGTCTTCCAAGCTGGAAATCGAACAGATGGAGAAGGATTTAAAGAAGCTTAAGAATACAAAAACCGTTGGTTCTGTGGATTCTGGAAACAGTAGTGTCATGGATGCTTCTGTAAATCTTTCCAGTATAAAAGAGACAAGTCTCAGTTATCTTGTAGCGCAGGCAGAGAATAGCAGTACGGCTACAGAGGCAAAGACACAGAGTGCGGACAGTGCGCCGGAAGCAACGACAAAGGCTGCAAAAACAGAAACAGATGGAAGTGGAACAGGCAATAATTCTGGAAATGAAACAGATACTGGTTCGGGAAGTAATTCGGGAAGTGGAACAGATACTGGCTCGGGAAGTAATTCGGGAAGTGGAACAGATACTGGTTCGGGAAGTAATTCGGGAAGTGGAACAGATTCCGGTTCAGGAAGTGGCTCAGGAAGTGGAACAGATTCCGGTTCAGGAAGTGGTTCCGGAAGTGGAACAGACTCAGGTTCAGGTAGTGATTCCGGAAGTGGAACAGATTCAGGTTCAGGTAGTGATTCCGGAAAAGATGATACCAAGCTTTCTTTAAAGTCTGAAGTCAATGGTATTTCTGATAAAGCATCTGGAAGTGGTATAGAAAAAGATCCTTATATTTTTAACTTGACAATGAGTGGAAAAGTAAGTGGAACATTTGTAAAGAAGTTAATTTCTGAGGGAAAATATGCAGAATTTTGTGCATATAGATCAGAAACTGCTACTAAGCCATCTTCCACATTTGAGCTTGATCCAGATACAAAAGTTAATGTATATGCTGGTGACAGTTATACGATAAATCAGTTAAATGAAGGTGGAGATACAAGAACACTCCATAATTCAATAGAATCAACTGGCGATAGAGATTCTTCCAGCGGTAACGGAAGTTCTGCCGGAAATGCTTATATTTACTATCTGAATGTGAATGGTCTTGTAAAAGGTTCTGTAATTGCCAGTCTTCATAAAGATGGAAAGTATGCTACCTTTATTGAGTTTGGTGAGGATGGAAAAGAAAAGGCAAGATATGAATATAATCCATCCAAAGTGTTTAAGGATCTTGATGAAGGAACATATTATACAGTTCCAGAGGGAAGTAGCAACAGTCTTTATGATTTAACAGAACGAGCTGCCTACAAAGATTTAAAAGCAGAAAATTTAGAAGACGGACAGCAGGATGCTGATGGAAAATATATCTTCTATCTTCACGAAAAAGGCAGGATCAGTGGCTCTTTAATTAATGAATTAATTAAAAAAGGACTTACAGCAGAATTTATCGAATATGCATCAGAGACTGATTATGATAATGAAAATACGGAGAATGCTAATACACTAGAGATTACATCTGACAGCAAGTTTACAGTGGAGCTTGCAGATGGAACAGCATATACGATTGCTTATTTAAAGAGTAAAGTAAAGAAAGACGATTCCTCTGCTACCACAACAGAAAAGAAGGATAACACCAGCACAACAACAGAAAAAAAGAATTCGACAACAGCTTCTGATAAAGCGATCAAGTTTCGACAGAACAGGAAGAAAGTAAAAGCAGGTAATGGATATCTGTTCTCTGTAATTACGACAGACGGAAGCTGGGGTAAGGGCGATAATGACCAGAGTAAGGTAACATGGAAGTTATCGAATAATATTTCCAAGTATACAAGTATTGAGAAAACAAAATCTGGTGTCTGGTTATATGTAGACGAGGGAGAGCCATCTTCTTCTATTACACTTACAGCACAGGTCAAAGGTGTAGAGGGTGTTTCTGACACCAAGATTTCAAGAACATTAGTTGTTAAAGAGGCCGACACCAGTGATGGTGGAGATGATTACGATGGTGGAGGCGGATCTGGCAGCGGTACAGATTCCGGTGATAACGGAGATGATGGAACTGATGGCGGAGACGATAACAGTTATACCGCTGAAGAGCTGAAAGACGCCATTTCTGATAAAGAAGATGAACTCTCTCAGGCAAAAGAAGATCTTCATGAAGCCCAGATTAGTTATAATGAAGCAAAAACTGAGGTAGATAAAGCGACAGTCAAAGCTAAAATTGCCGGAACAGTAACAACTTCCTGCAATAAAGGAACTGTTCCTGCAGATGGTTCTGCCGCTATCGTAGTTAAAGCAGCAGATGGAATGTACGTAAAGACTTCTATCAGCGAGATGGAACTTGATAACATCAAAGTTGGTGGAACAATCAAATGTGTATCCAGTGACACAGGAGATGAGTATACCGCAGAAGTAAAGGAAATTTCCGATTTCCCTACAGGAGATAGCAGTAATGATGGTGGAAGTTCCAATCCGAACAGCTCTTACTATCCAGTCGTTGCATTTATCAAAGATGCGGATGGATTAAGTCCGGGTGGTTCAGTAGAAGTTTCCTACAGTTCAAAATCTATGGGAACTGCAAATGAAAATGCAATTTATCTTCAGAAAGCATATGTCCGTACAGAAGACAAGAAGAGTTATGTTTACATTCGAGATACAAAGACAAAACGTCTTAAGAAACAGTATATTAAAGTTGGAAAAACGATGAATGGTCAGTATTTAGAAATAGTATCCGGTCTTACAGAAGATGACAACATTGCCTTCCCTTATGGAAAGAATTTAAGAGAAGGAGTAAAGACCAAGATTTCCGAAGATGATAGCCAGATGATTTATTAAGGAGGAAGAACAATGCTTGAAAATATAAGATTATCTTTTCAGGGTGTATGGAGTCACAGACTGCGTTCTTTCCTGACAATGTTAGGTATCATTATCGGTATTGCGGCAATTATTGCGATTGTGTCAACAATTAAAGGAACGAATGAACAGATTAAGAAGAACCTGATTGGTTCCGGTACGAATACAACAACCGTGCAGCTTACAGAAAGTGGAAACTACGCAGCAGAGATGGAATATGGAATCCCGAAGGGGATTCCTGTTCTTGACGATACTATGCGTCAGCAGTTAGCAGATATTGATCATGTAAAAGATGCTTCTCTTTACGTATCCCGTACACAGGTTGATTACATTTATTATAATTCTACTGTACTTTCCGGAGGACAGCTTATCGGTGCAGATTCACACTATCTTGGAACCTGTGGCTATGTAATGAAGCGAGGACGAGGATTTACAGACAGCGATTATGAAAAGTATCGTAAAGTGGCGGTTGTAGACAGTGTGGCAGCAGACTCTCTCTTTGGAAATGAGAATCCAGTAGGAAAAACAATTGATATTAAAGGGGAACCTTTTATTGTAGTCGGTGTCATTGAGGAATCGACAGCATACAGCCCTGTAATTAATTCTGTAGATGATTACTACACCTATGTATATAATGATGGTAGTGCCAGTGGTATCGTAATTATACCAGATGTAGACTGGAATATCGTACAGCAGTATGATGAGCCACAGAATGCCAAACTGTTAGCAGATTCTACAGATACGATGACTTCTGTTGGAAAAGCAGCACAGACATTATTAAATGAGACGGTAACCAATAAAGATATCAAATATCGTGCTGCCAATATGAACGAGACAGCAGAAGAGAGCCAGCAGGTAAGTGCAACAACGAGTAAACAGTTAATTTGGATTGCAAGTATTTCTTTATTAGTTGGTGGAATTGGTGTTATGAACATCATGCTGGTATCCGTAACAGAACGTACAAGAGAAATCGGTCTGAAAAAGGCGATTGGTGCAAGAAAGAATCGAATTCTGGCGCAGTTTTTAACAGAAGCAGCCGTACTTACAAGTTTAGGTGGAATTATGGGTACAATTACCGGCATCGCATTAGCAGAGATTATTGGAAAGATATCGAATGTTCCAATTGCGATAAGTGTACCGGCCGTTATTCTTGCCATAGCCTTTTCTACAGTAATCGGTGTAGTCTTCGGATTATTACCGGCAGTAAAAGCTGCGAACTTAGACCCAATCGTTGCATTGCGTCATGAATAATGTTATGATATTAAAGCAAAACTGCAAGGAATAAAATGTAGATAAAATCAAGAATAAGTAACAGGAGAAAAAAGATGGGTAAGTATTTTGGAACAGATGGTTTCCGTGGAGAAGCAAATGTAGATTTGACGGTAGAACATGCATACCAGGTAGGCCGTTTTCTTGGCTGGTATTATGGCAAAGATAAAGAAGAGAAATGTAAAGTTGTAATCGGTAAAGATACACGTCGTTCAAGTTACATGTTTGAATACTCTTTGGTAGCAGGTCTTACGGCTTCCGGTGCAGATGTATATCTTTTACACGTAACAACTACACCAAGTGTTTCTTATGTAGTAAGAACAGAAGACTTTGATTGTGGTATCATGATTTCAGCAAGCCATAATCCATATTATGACAATGGAATTAAGTTAATTAATTCTAAAGGAGAGAAAATGGATGAGGAGACAATCCTTAAAGTAGAAGACTACATCGATGGAAAGATGGAAGTGCCTATGGCAGTACGAGATCAGATTGGATGTACAGTAGATTATTCTGCCGGAAGAAATCGTTATATTGGCTATTTAATTTCCCTCGCAACCCGTTCTTATAAGAACGTGAAAGTAGGACTTGATTGTGCAAACGGAAGTTCCTGGATGATTGCTAAGAGTGTTTTTGATGCGTTAGGAGCAAAGACGTATGTGATCAATGCAGAGCCAGACGGATTAAATATCAATATGAATGCTGGTTCCACTCACATTGAAGTACTTCAGCAGTTTGTAAAAGACAACCAGCTTGATGTTGGATTCGCTTTTGACGGAGATGCAGACCGTTGTATCGCCGTAGATGAGAATGGTGACATGGTAGATGGAGATTTAATCTTATACGTTTACGGACGCTATCTCAAAGAAAAAGGCGCTCTTCGTAACAATACTGTTGTAACAACCATCATGTCAAACTTTGGACTTTACAAAGCATTTGATGAACTTGGTATCGACTATGAAAAGACGCAGGTTGGCGATAAATATGTTTATGAGAACATGGTAAAGAATGGACATCGTATCGGTGGAGAACAGTCCGGCCATATCATTTTCAGTAAATATGCAACAACCGGAGACGGAATCCTTACAGCAATCAAGATGATGGAAGTAATGTTAGAGAAGAAACAGTCTTTAGCAGCACTTACTTCCCCAGTACGCATTTACCCGCAGGTACTTAAAAATGTACGCGTAAAGAGTAAACCAGAAGCACAGAACGATGCTGACGTACAGGCAGCAGTAAAACAGGTTGCAGAAGCACTTGGAACAACAGGAAGAATCCTTGTACGCGAAAGTGGCACAGAACCAGTAATCCGTGTTATGGTGGAGGCTGAAACAGAGGAAGAATGCGAAAAGTACGTTGATTCCGTAATTGATGTCATTAAAGCAAAAGGACATTGTGAATAAGTTCTGAATTTGTTGAATGGCAAAGTAGACGCTCCCAAAGAGAGCAGATATCCTATATTTGTGACTCTATCACTGCGGGTTGAATGTTCGCTAAAAGGCTCACATTCAATCCTCGTTCTAAGGTCACAAATATAGGATATCTGCTCTCTTTGGGAGCTGTTTTTTGGCTGAAGCAAAATCAGAATCAATATTGGAGAATTTGGGGATTCGCCAGAAAGATTATCAAGAAGAATTACTAAAAATTTTTTGATTTTGTTCTATTGCGCTAAACATGCCATTTTGCTTGGCAAAACAACCTTGGTTCGAAGAAACTTAAACTTCTATTGGAGCTTTTTTCAATCTGCTAAGGCATCGAAAACAAGCTAGCAAGGTTATCATAGAATTACATAGTGCAAAGTTGCAAAATTCAAGCTTATAATACTTCTTCTCGTTGCTTTCATTTGGAGCAATCCGATAAAGAATGTATATGCCGCGACTGACTATTTTGAATACCACAAATCAGTTGAAAAATTTGAGTATCAATCTTCTTAAACTAATCTCCCGGCAAGCTACAACATTCTGGCGAATCCTCAAATCTCTCCCAAAATAGAAATTCTGATTTCACTTCAGCGGCCTAAGAACAGCTCCTAAAGAAAGAAGATAGCCTATATTTGTGGCCTTAGATAATATGAAGTGACCTCACATTTGTAATATC
>CAVCBH010000281.1:0-13846 GCA_963600375.1 bacterium
GTATTATTTAATGGAAAATATCGCACTTACCTACTCGCAGGCCTCGAATGTTGGTGTTATTGTTTAGATCGCACCAGTGTTTACGGCGATAACCGCACGCATTTTCTTAAAAGAAGAAGGAAAACTCCGGCCGGCATTTTTTACAGGCTGTGTTATTGCCCTGCTTGGAATTTCCCTTATCAGCTTTAGTGGAACAACGATGCATTTGAATCCGATTGGAGATCTCCTTTCTGTTGGCGCGGCGATGGTCTGGTCATTTTATGCAGTCCTTTCCAAAAAGATAGGAGGCTATGGCTATTCAGTTATCCAGACGACGAGAAGAACCTTTTTCTATGGAATCCTATTTATGATTCCGGCATTGTATTTCTTTGATTTTAAATGGGATTTATATCGATTCTCTACACCAGCATACATATTCAACATTTTCTATCTGGGACTTGGTGCATCTGCCATCTGTTTTGTGACATGGAATATGGCGGTAAGAATCCTTGGAGCAATCAAGACAAGCGTGTACATTTATCTCGCGCCAGTAGTTACAGCAGTAGCATCTGTTATCGTTTTACATGAGAAAATAACCGTTCTTTCCAGCTTAGGAATCGTTCTGGTACTTGGTGGATTACTTTTATCAGAGCAAAAGAAAAAACTTTTTCCCATTGGGGGTAGAAAGCAAAAGGAAAATGTTGTAGAATAAAAGATAAATGATAAAAGACAGGAGGAACATCTTTGAAAAGAGAAACCGTTATAGTAATAGATTTTGGTGGACAGTACAACCAGCTTGTTGCACGCCGTGTCCGCGAATGTAATGTATACTGTGAGATCTATTCTTATAAAACAGATATCGAAAAAATCAAAGCCATGAATCCCAAGGGAATCATCTTAACCGGTGGACCAAATAGCTGTTATGAGCCAGACTCCCCAACCTACACTAAGGAACTTTTTGAACTGGGAATCCCAGTTCTTGGTTTATGCTACGGTGCACAGCTTATGATGCATATCCTCGGAGGTAAGGTAGAGGCAGCTCCAGTACGTGAGTACGGAAAAACAGAAGTATTAGTAGATAAAAAAGATTCTAAAATCTTTGCAGGCGTATCTGAAAAGACTATCTGCTGGATGAGCCACTTTGACTACATTTCCAAAGTAGCACCCGGATTTGAAATCAGCGCCCACACAGCAGACTGCCCGGTAGCAGCCGCAGAGAATGCAGAAAAAGGTTTATACGCTATTCAGTATCATCCAGAAGTTCTTCACACAGTAGAAGGAACGAAGATGTTATCTAACTTCGTATTAGACGTATGTGGATGTGCAGGCGACTGGAAGATGGATGCATTCGTAGAGAACACCGTAAAAGAAATCCGTGAAAAAGTTGGCGATGGACGAGTATTACTTGCCTTATCCGGTGGAGTAGATTCTTCCGTAGCGGCCGGTTTATTATCAAGAGCTATCGGAAAGCAGTTAACCTGCGTATTTGTAGATCACGGCCTTCTTCGTAAAGACGAGGGCGATGAAGTAGAAAGTGTATTCGGTCCAGAAGGCCAGTTCGACTTAAACTTTATCCGTGTCAATGCACAGCAGAGATACTATGACAAGTTAGCGGGCGTTACAGAACCAGAAGCAAAGCGTAAGATTATCGGAGAAGAGTTCATCCGCATCTTTGAAGAAGAAGCCAAGAAAATTGGTGCAGTAGACTTCCTCGCACAGGGAACCATTTACCCAGACGTTGTAGAGAGCGGTCTTGGCGGAGAATCCGCAGTCATCAAGTCCCACCACAACGTAGGCGGACTTCCGGACTACGTAGACTTCAAAGAAATCATAGAGCCACTTCGTGACCTCTTCAAAGACGAAGTAAGAAAAGCCGGACTGGAACTCGGAATTCCTGAAAAGTTAGTATTCCGTCAGCCATTCCCAGGTCCAGGACTTGGAATCCGAATCATTGGCGAAGTGACCGCAGAAAAAGTACGGATTGTTCAGGATGCCGATGCCATCTACCGCGAAGAAATCGCAAATGCAGGCCTCGACCAGGAAATCAATCAGTACTTCGCAGCACTCACGAACATGCGCTCCGTTGGTGTAATGGGTGACGAGAGAACCTACGACTATGCAGTCGCACTCCGTGCCGTAAAGACAATCGACTTCATGACTGCCGAATCCGCAGAGATTCCATACAAAGTTCTTAATAAGGTTATGAACCGAATTATTAATGAGGTTAAGGGAGTTAACCGAGTATTCTATGATTTGACGAGTAAGCCGCCGGGAACGATTGAGTTTGAATAATAAAAATTTTCTGGAATCCCTTATAAACAGGGCATTTCAGAGCAGATAAAGTTCTATTTGATAACAAAATGATAACACAAGAGATTTTGGCATTATTTATCCGGAATCTTGTGGTTATCAGGTAATATGTGTGAAACCAACAAAAAGGTCTTACTGAATTGAGTGAAATCAATTTGGTAAGGCCTTTTTCGTTGTTTTTTTATTTGTTGTTTTTGGGATAATTATACCGCCACTGATCATATTCTTCCTGAGTGATTTCTCCGGATTTCAGCTTTTCAGCTTGTTCCTGCCATGCATGGAACATATCAAACATAGAAAGGTAGGTGGTTCCCTTGGATTTGTCCAGCCGGAGGCAGAGTTCTCCGCCAATCTCATCAATATGAAGTCCGTAAAGGTCTTCTAATGCAAATAAAGTATGCATAAGTCCCACATAGCTGTCGATATCAGGGACAGCCAGTGCGTGCGGAGAGACCTCAAAAATATCAGCCAGTGCATTCAGATAGTTTTCTTTCGGACTGCGGGCACCTTTTTCATACTGTGCAATACGGACATCAGCCTGTGATTCGCTGAATCCGAGCTGTTGACCTAAATATTTCTGCGTGAATCCACGCAGAAGTCGGAAATGGTGGATTCTTTCTCCTATTGCCATAGTCTTACATCTCCTGTCTTTTTCTTGATAGGTTGAGTATAGCATATCTGTATAGTGCAGACAAGAAAAACCATACAAAAAAGTATAGAATTTTACACTGAAAACACTTGACCAATACAAAAAAGTATAGTATCATACGAACTATACAGAAATGTATAGTGATAAACAAAGGAGGGATTTACAATGAGTAAGATGTTTATGAATGTAAAAGAGGTCATGGAAGCCCTCGAAGTCTCAGAATCCTACGCTTATAAGCTGATGAAGAGACTCAACAGGGAATTACAGGCAATGGGATGTCAGACAATCGCTGGAAAAGTTGACCGCAAATATTTTTACGAACAGTTCTACGGAACCAGATCAAATGATGGGAGGAATTAGGAATGGCAATTTACAAGAACAACAATGGCACCTGGTATGTAATGATCCGCTATCAGGACTGGACAGGTGCAAGAAAGCAAAAATGTAAAAGAGGATTTGCTACAAGAAAAGAGGCAGCAGACTGGGAATTACAGTTCAAACTGCAGAAAAAAGCAAGCCTGGATATGACAATGGAAAGTTTCTGTACTTTGTATGAAGAGGATGTAAGACCGTCTCTGAAACAGAGTACCTGGCTTACCAAAGAAAATATTATCCAGAAAAAGATTCTGCCTTATTTGGGACAGCGGAAAGTATCGGAAATCACAGCAAAAGATGTGATGGACTGGCATAACCAGATGAGAAAACTGAAAACAAAGACAGGAAAACTTTTGTCTCCAACGTATCTGAAAACGATACATGGGCAGTTAAGTACCATTTTTAATCATGCAGTGAAATATTATGACCTCAGTACCAACCCAGCGAGAAAAGCTGGAGCATTAGGAACAGAGGAAGGCAAGGAAATGCTGTTCTGGACAAAAGAAGAATATAAACTTTTTGCAGAAGAAATGATGGATAAACCTCTTTCGTATTATGCCTTTCAGCTACTCTACTGGTGCGGAATACGGTCGGGGGAACTTCTGGCATTGACTCCGGCGGACTTTAATTTTAAAAAGAAAACTCTGCGAATCAACAAGTCCTATCAGCGGTTACAGGGAAAAGATGTAATCACGACACCGAAGACGAAAAACAGTATCAGGACGGTTGTGATGCCGCAATTTCTATGTGATGAAATGCAGGATTGTATGAAACTGTATTACAGTTTGAAGCCCGATGACCGTATTTTCCCGGTAACAAAATATTACCTGAATCATGAGATGGAAAGGGGATGCAAAGCATGTGGTGTCAAGAAAATCCGTGTCCATGATCTTAGGCATAGTCATGTATCTTTACTGATCAATATGGGATATACAGCACTGGCAATCGGAAAAAGAGTTGGTCATTCAGCAGAAAAGATCACTTACCGTTATGCACACCTGTTCCCATCGGTACAGTTGGATATGGCAGAGCAATTAGATGCGGAAAATATGAAGGAAGAACCGAATGAAATGGGAGGAGGACTTGCAAATGTCGGTTAAATGTCTGGATCAACAAGGACGTTGGAGAAATAAAATTGTAGCATTCCGAATGTCACCAGAGGAAGATGAACTTCTGGAAACAGCAGTCCGCTTATCAGGATTGACGAAACAGGAGTATATTATCCGGAGATTACAGGAAAAAGAGGTTGTAGTAACCGGGAATCCGAGAGTATACAAGGCATTGAAAAATGAACTTGTAAAGGTACTAAATGAACTGAAGAGGCTGAAAAAAGGAGAAAATGTGTCAGAAGATTTACTGGAAGTAATTCGGTTGATTACAGTAACAATGGCTGGAATGAAAGATGAATAAAAATGCCTTTAAGTGTCGGTAAACACCTAAAGGCAGGGATTGGGTAGAATACTCTCCCAAAATGTTTCTATGAGTATTCTATCAAAATCCTTTCTTTCTTTCAATGGGAAAATATGGAGGAACTGATGGAAAACAAAGTAACAGAAGCAAAGAAAACAGTACAGAAAAGAATGGAGCCGGAACTGAAGCTTATCAACATGGATAAGGTGGAAGTTGAACAGATTGAATGGCTGCTCTATCCATTTATCCCATATGGGAAAGTAACGATTATCCAAGGAGATCCGGGAGAAGGAAAGACCACAATGGTACTTCAGATGATTGCGAAGCTGACCAGAGGAGAAACAATTCTTCCGACAGCTTTAGCAACTGATGATAAAGAAAATACAGAAGTACCAGGAAATGTGATTTACCAGACTGCAGAGGATGGTTTGGGAGATACTATAAAACCCAGATTGCTTGCAGCAGGTGCAGACTGCTCCAAGGTGCTGGTCATTGATGATACAGACCATCCATTGACAATGGCAGATATCCGGTTGGAGGAGGCAATTATACAGACAAAAGCAAGAATGGTTGTGCTTGATCCAATTCAGGGATTCTTGGGAGCAGAAGTTGATATGCACCGTGCAAATGAGATTCGTCCACTGATGAAGCGTATCGCAGTGCTGGCAGAAAAATATCACTGTGCGATTATCTTAATCGGACATATGAACAAGAACAGTAACGGAAAATCTTCCTACCGTGGACTTGGCTCCATTGACTTTCAGGCGGCAGCAAGAAGCGTCCTGATTGTTGGCAGAATCAAGGAAGAACCAGAAACGAGGGTGGTGTGCCATACGAAAAGTTCTCTAGCACCGGAAGGAAAATCCATTGCTTTTCGATTAGATAAGGATAATGGATTTGAGTGGATTGGAGAATATGATATCAGTGCAGACGAGTTGCTCAATGGAGATGGAAAGGGGCAGAAAAGCCGAAAAGCAAAAGAATTTCTGCTTGAGATACTGGCAGATGGTGGTATGTCACAGAAGAAAATATTAGAAGAAGCTGCAAAGCGTGGAATCAAAGGAAAAACGTTGAGAAATGCGAAGTCAGAGCTGGAAGTAGATTCGGTAAAACGGGGAAATCAGTGGTATTGGATGTTGCCGAAATAGAAAAGGAAGATGGCAAGGTGCCCATATATTAAGAAACGGGCATCTTGCCACCTTGAAAGGAGATAGGATGAAAAATAGAAATGTGCAGATTCCATACGAATTGTTTTTTCAACTTTTGCAATATTTTCTGATGGAAAACTATGAAAGCGAAAAAATAATTCGGCAGGGATTGGAAAGAAAGTTGAATACAATGGTCAACCGAGAATTATACAGCAAATATAAAACTGCACCGACAGAGGAAGAACGGGAAAAGTCCCGGCAGGAATATCTGGACAGGCGGGGAATACCAGAGAACTTTCGATGGTAAAGATTCTTTCTGATTGTCTTATTACAGGAGCGTGTCACGCACCTGTAGATAGCAGACAAGGAGAGGTCTGATAAGGCGCAGACGGAACGTTATGAATATATTGACAATTTGTTAGGAGTTGAAAAATTGTAAAGGGGGTCCTGAAACAGGGCGTCCCTATGGAAAATGATAAGTGGAAGGGAGAAAGTCGCAATGAGAGAAGGAAGATTAGGGTACAACAGTTATAACAAAAGATATGGATTATTATCATCAGACTTATGGATTGATACGGGATTTCACTGTGGAGAATGCTTGGAAGTATTGAGCGATGATGAATGGATTCAGACCAGGATGGAAATGAATCCGGCAGGAGAATGGTATCTCGTAGGGACACCGTATTGTGGTGATCTGGAATATATTCGTGCAAGAATACCGGGATAAGTCAGCCATACAAGTAATGCAGGAGTGAAGCGACCAACGGGAAAAATAGCCCCCGGAGGGCGCAAGGGTACTTTTGATGGACGGAACGGCTGTCGAAAGTGCTTTTGCGTTACTTTTGACAAAAGTAACAAAATCGCCGTATCCGGCGAAGATTTCTTTTTATGCCATTGCTGTCAAATATACAAATTTATGTGCCATATCTGGCACTGGTTTTAGAAAGTGGGGTGAGAAAAATGACGATGAAACGAACAATCAGCGGTATGATTGGAACAGGTTCTCTGGCTCATAACAGACGAGATTTTATAGCAGAAAATGTTGATCCAGACAGAGTACAACTAAATATTTGTTATCAGAATGAGAATCTGAAAGAAGTCTATAAAGAGCTATTTGATGAAGCTGTAGAACGGTATAATGTCGGGAAAAGAAAAGATCGGCAGATTACAAATTATTATGAAAAGATTCGCCAAGGGAAACAGGAAAAGCTGTTCCATGAAGTGATTTTACAGATTGGGAATTATGAGGATATGGCTGTTGGAACAGAAGAAGGAGATTTGGCTGTAAAGGTACTGGATGAGTATGTGAAAGGGTTCCAGATACGGAATTCGACACTTAGGGTATTTAGCTGTTATCTGCATCAGGATGAGGCTACTCCACATCTGCATATTGATTTTATTCCTTATGTGACGGGGTGGAAAGGCAAAGGAATGGATACCAGGGTTTCGCTGAAACAGGCATTAAAAAGTCTTGGATTTCAAGGTGGAAATAAGCATGATACAGAACTGAATCAGTGGATAAATCATGAAAAAGAAGTTCTGGCAGAGATTGCAAAGCAGTATGGAATTGAATGGGAACAGAAAGGTATTCATGAAGAACATTTGGATGTTTACAATTTTAAGAAAAAAGAGCGTAAAAAGGAAGTACAGGCACTGGAACAGGAGAAAGAGTATCTAACAGTAGAAAATGAAGAATTGACAGCACAAATTGCAGAATCCAGGGCAGATATTCAGGCTTTAAAAGACGATAAGGAACAGGCAATCAAGGCGAAGCAAGAAGCAGAACAAAAGGCAGGAAACGCAGAAAAAGAACTAAAAAGCCTGGAAGATCGCAGAGAACAGCTACAGCCGATTATGGATAATGTGAGCAAAGAAATCAAAGAATATGGAACTGTTAAAACGTTACTGCCGGAGGCTGGTGCATTGGAACGGGCAGTAACCTACCGGGACAAGAAAATAAAACCACTGTTTCTTCAGCTAAAGAATAAGGTCGCTGCAATGGCGGCTCAGGTCAAAGAACTTACGAAAGAGGTGGAAAATTGGAAGGGTAAATATCAAAAGCTGAAACAAAAATATAACGGTATTCAGAAAGAGTTGGATGATGTGCGTAAAGAAAATCATAAATTATCAGAAGAAAAGAATATAATGCAAGGCGTTTCTGATAGGTATGATCGTGTTGTACGTGTTCTGGGAATAGAGACGGTAGATGCGGCAGTACAGCAGGATATTCGCAACGAGAAAGCTCTGGAAGAAAAGCAACGGATGGAACAAATGCCGAAGGGAAGTATTCACGAAAGATTAGCCTGGGGAGTGAAAAAGAGTGAGATGGAGAATCAGCAGCGTAAGAAAAATAAATCAAAAAATAGAGAAATGGAGAGATAAAAGCATGGAAAAACATATTTATGATGAAAAGAACGGATTAAACTATACCCTGTGTGGAGACTATTATTTGCCGGATCTGGTATTGAATGAAGAAGAACCGACATATGGAAAATATGGAATGTTGCGGAAGCGGTTTCTGAAAGAGCATAGACCAATACGGTATCAAAGTTTGTTATTATCTTGCAAGCTGACAGCATATCTGAATCAGATTGACCGGGAAGCAACAGAGCAGGTAGAAGTGTTAATGAAACAGATGGCAGAAAAACAGGGTATAAACGAAAACTTAAAGAGGCGGGATCAGATGAAGTGGGTTAGATTGATGAATAATATTAAAGTTAGTGCGGAAGAAATTGTGCTTACAGAGATAATATATGTATAAAAAGTTTGTGGCTGTATTGGCAAAAAAATACGGCCACAAATTTTTATTATTCGTCTGAAAGTTCAATAGTGGCATTGGAAAAGGTAGTATCCCATATAGCCTCTTCAATGGCCTGGATACACTCATCAGTATGTTTTTTGATGTCTTGTCCCCAGAAATGTATAACTGTATAGCCAAGAAATAGAAGCTTTTTATCGGTTTCGAAATCACGGGAACGATTATGCTCTATTTTTTTGATCCAGTAATTTGGATTTTTACCTTTTTCAAGACGTAGTTTTAAAATTTCCCAGTCTTTTCCGTGAAAAAATTCGCTGTCACAAAAAATAGCAATTTTGTATTTAGTAAGAACAATATCAGGAGAGCCGGGTAAGGCTTTATAGTTTTTACGGTATCGATATCCTTTGTGCCACAGAGCTTTCCTTAGTTGGATTTCAATAGAGGTATCTTTACTGTGGATTTTTCGCATATTTTTAGACACAATTTCGGGGTCACGAGACATAGCTATTTTCACCGCCTTTTGCATAAAGTATTTTAACAATTTAAATAAAAAGATACAAGTACCAATGACAGTATAGTATGAATTATTTGATTGACGATATAAACGTTATGCTTTATACTAGTAAAGTAAGAGTTGATTAAATGACGAGGTACCCAAAATGACGATTTCTGAACAAATCAAGGTGTTGTGTGTGAGGTCGGATATCAGTGTAGCTGAGCTTGCACGACGAATAGGGACAACACCACAGAATTTTAATGGGAAAATGAAAAGAGAGAGTTTTACCATAGCTGAACTAGAAGATATAGCAGATGCGGTAAACAGTTCTTTTGAAAGACAGTTCGTATTAAAAAACGGAGAGAAAGTTTAATGCATAAAAATATAAAACAGAATGATTATAGTAGATATGCTGCTAATAGAGATGTTATTTCTTTGTTTTCCGGGGCAATGGGGTTAGATATTGGACTGGGAAAAGCAGGTTTAAATGTAGTGATTGGACAAGATTTTGACGCAGCATGCGTGAAAACTATGAAAGCTAACGGCCATAAGGTTTTAGGTGGAGATATTAGAGAAATACAGCCACAACAACTGTTAGATATGACTGGCTTAGCAGTGGGAGAACCATTTTTGATTTGTGGGGGCCCGCCATGCCAGCCTTTTTCAACTGCAGGAAAAAGATTGGGGATAAATGATCCAAGAGGGAGTTTGTTTATGGATTTTATCCGTATGATAGATTACATACGGCCTCGATTTTTTGTAATGGAAAATGTAAAAGGGATTATGTCATCACCATTAAAACATGTACCTTTATCTGAAAGGGATGAAAGTGACCCTGAACAAAAGTTAGGTACAGTGCTTGATGTAATATTATCTGAATTTGACAAATTGGGATATAAAACAGTATATGGGGTGCTTGATGCTGTGAATTATGGTGTTCCACAGTTTAGAGAGAGATTTGTATTAATTGGAAGCCGTGATGATGAAGATGTTTTTCTGCCAATCCCAACACATTTTCAGATGCACCAGGATAAGAAATATCAATGGCGAACTGTTAGAAGTGTGATAAAAGATTTGGAATTTGATCATGGAGAATGTGCAACATTAAGTGAAGAAAGATTGAAATTCTTGAAAATGGTTCCAGAAGGTGGAAACTGGAGAGATTTGCCGGAGAATATTATTCCGATTGCAATGGGTGGCGCATATAAATCGGGAGGAGGAAAAGTCGGATTTTATAGAAGATTATCGTATGACCAGCCTTCGCCAACGGTAGTTACTTCTCCGGTTCAGAAGGCGACCATGATGTGTCATCCGACACAGAATAGACCGTTAAGTGTAAAAGAATATGCGAGGATTCAGCAATTTCCTGATGACTGGGTATTTACTGGTACAACAGCGGCAAAATACCGTCAAATTGGGAATGCAGTTCCGGTAGGATTAGCTGAGGCCATTGGGAAAACTGTACTTTCTGTAGCTAATAATACTGCTGTTGTTCAAACAAAACGTTTTAGAGGCACAAACGTACATAATAAGATTAGAAATGCAATAGAATTGGGAGGAAGTTTATATGCCGTTAAATAATTCATATGATGAACAGGCAGTGGTTCAGGCAATTGCATCTGCATTGGAAACATTTTATAGAACGTTAATTGAAAAGATTGATGGATTAAATATTCAAAAGGTAATGAAACGCAAAAATCCGTATTTATATCGCGCAAAAGCCATGCAGAGTGCAACTGAAATTGTGGATTCAGTACTTACAGCCTTTGTAAGTTCCAGTGAAGAAACCATCTTTGGTAATTGCTTTTTTGAGCCGATTGCCATTGCTGCAAGTGGCGGAAATAAGGCTTTGGCAGAAGGTATTGATATTATGATTCAGAACAATGAGACAAATACAATTTCTGCAATAGCAGTTAAAAGTGGTCCATCTGTATTCAATGCGGATAGTAAAAAACGGCAGGAGCAGAATTTTACAGCTGCTTCTAAACTGGCACAGCAAGCAAAAGCAAGGTACGAAGCGTATATCGGATATTGTTATGGGAAAAAGAAGGAATCTGGAAGAGGAAAGCCTAAAATGTATCAGGAATTGGCAGGAAAACGTTTTTGGGCAGAATTGACAGGAGACGAATATTTTTACATAAAGATTATTGAATACATGGGAACTATGCCAGAAAAATATGTTGCTGATTACAAGGAGAGTTATAACCGAGCAGCCAATAGACTGGTTAGAGAGTTTGCTAATAGTTTTTGCCGGGAAGATGGAAGTATAGATTGGGAGAAATTGGTAGAGTTTAATTCAGGAGATTGAAAACAAAATCAAAGGGGGATAGATGATGCGATTAACGATTAGAAATTGCAATAATATTGAAAATGGGGAATTTGATATTACAGATGGTAGGCTTAATATAAAATATGCGATTAATGGAACCGGAAAATCAACAATATCAAAAGCAATAGAGGCTTTTGTGACAAATAATCAGGAAAAAAGGATTCATTATTACCATTTAAATATTACGGTAAGGAGGAAAATTCACCAGAATTAACAGGGTATGATCAATTTAAAAAGATTGCTGTTTTTAATGAGAAGTATATTGAAGATTATGTGTATCAACAAAATGAATTGATTAAGAATAGCTTTGAAATATTTGTGAAATCTCCTGATTATGATAAACATATAAAAGAAATAGAAAAATTGTTAGAGAGTATCAATATTACTTTTCAAAATCATCCGGAATTGGAGGAACTGATAAAGATTTTTCAACAATTTATCGATGGATTTGGAAAAGCAAAGAGTGGATATTCTGCAGCAGGAGCGATAGGAAAAGGAATAGGAAAAGGCAATAAAATTGATAATATTCCCGCCGGTTTGGAAGCATATGAGCCATATTTAAAGAATAATGATAATGTCAAGTGGATTAAATGGCAATTAGAAGGAAAACATTATTTAGATATGGCAGAACAGTGTCCATATTGTTCTGGATCTATAAAAGAAACTAAAGAAACAATTTTGAAAGTAAGCGAAGAATACGATGCAAAAGCTGTAGAACAGTTGACTAAAATGTTGGAAGTTTTTAAAGAACTGATGCCGTATTTTACAAATGAAACAGCATTTAAAATTGAAGAAATAACAAAAAATGTGTCAGGAATTACAACTGCTCAAAAAAATTATTTGTTAGAAATAAAAGCTCAAGTAGACAGTTTTATGCAACAGTTGTATGGATTGAAAAAAATGGGATTTCATTCATTAAAAAATGCTGAAAAAATAGCAGATGAATTGAAAAAATATAAGATAGATTTATCATATTATTCGCATTTGAATTCGGAATTGTCGAATGAAAAGGTAGAGTTAATCAATAAAACCTTAGACGAAGTTTTGGAAAAAGCTGGAAAATTGCAAGGCGAAATTGCACAGCAGAAAAAACTTATAAAAAAGACTATTGAGATGTATAGTTCGGAAATAAACGAATTTTTATACTATGCAGGATATAAATATCAAGTGGCAATAGAGGAAGAAAATGCAACAGATTATCATTTAGTATTAAAACACATTGAGGGAACTGATAATATTCAAACAGTAAATGAACATTTAAGCTATGGAGAAAGAAATGCATTTGCATTAGTATTATTTATGTATAGTGTTTTAAAAGAAGACCCAGATTTGGTTGTTTTGGATGATCCGATTTCTTCGTTTGATGGAAATAAAAAATTTGCTATTATTAATATGCTTTTTATGGGAAAACATAGTTTAAAAAATCGAACGGTATTGCTGCTGACACACGAATTTAATACTGTCATTGATGCAATCTATAATATGCCGTATAATTTTAGTCCAACCCCAACAGCTGCATTTTTAACAACAAAGCAAGGTGTACTGCAAGAAAAAGAAATTACAAAAGCAGATATAAAATCTTTTGGAGAGATTGCTTACACAAATATAGCTTCTGATATGGATTCGCTTAATAAATTAGTATACTTAAGAAGGCTATTGGAGATAGAAAATTCTGATAGTTTAGCATGGCAATTGTTATCCAATATTTTCCATAAAAGAGAAAAGCCAGAGTATCATTTTGCAAATGGAACACCGGCCCAGTTGATGACACTGGAAGAAATACAAGATGCGACTAATGAAATAAGAACAAACTATATTTCAAATTTTAATTATGATACGGAATACCAAAAAACACAAGATATGACGGTATTAAAAGAACTATATCAAAATAGTGAAAGTAATTATGAGAAGTTGCAAATATATCGTATCATGTTTAATGAAAATAGCGCGAATAGTGTGATTAAAAAATTTGTAAATGAAGCGTTTCATATTGAAAATGATTATTTATTCCAGTTAAATCCATGTGAATATGATACGGTACCTCAATATATCATTGATGAATGTAATAAAGATATTTTGACAGCCTGTCTGTAAGACTAGCAGGAGAGGCTTAGTTGAGTTAACATGGAAACAGATAATGAAATTAATTACCTTTAAGAATATGCTAGGTTCAAATATAAGCTAAAATGGAAGGAAATGTAGATGGATAAATTAGTATCAAAAATTGCAGCTTTAGGAGTACCTGGTCTAGTATTGGTAACAGCGATTGGTGCAACTGGACTTGCTGGCGGAGCAGCAATTACAACAGCATTGGCGGCTTTAGGTCCGGGAGGAATACTAGAGCGTGTCTGAAAAATAAATATTGCACAAAAAACATATGTTTTTTGTCCCC
>CAVCBH010000282.1:0-5197 GCA_963600375.1 bacterium
ATACCGTAAATTGAGGTGTGCAGATTGCAGGAATGATTTTTCAAACACGCTCCAGAACTATGTGTCTATCTTCATTAATTATAAGGGCTTTCGGAATCATCTGCCGCAGCCCATAGTCAGTTAATCATTATAGCAAACCCTATACTTCTTTTCAAGAAAAATCTCGTATTTTCGCGGTATTTCCTTGATTTTGACTTATATCTGCTTCTCTGTCTTCTAATATATACTCACTTATATATTCACTTATATACTCACTTCTGTCTGTATCCGATATTCCTGAATCTAAGCACCTGAAAAATATAGTAAATTCTTCTTGCTATTCATTATCCTGTTACAACCTGGCAGCTACTTATTCCCTGGACCTTCAATATACTTCAAAAACCGAATACAATCCGCTATCCCACAAAAATAACTCTCTGTCGCATACTCTGCCTCTGCCGCACTCTGAGCCTCAAAAGCCTCTTCTATAATCTCTCTCTGTTCCTCTGTCAGATTCAACGTATCCAGCTTCGCATACGCCTCCTCTTCTTCCCTTACTAAACGTCTGTACGCCTCGGAATTCTTCCGAAAATCCGCCATGTTCTCATTGCGAAAATGGTCTAACGTAAGCCGAAGTCTCTCTTCCCATGAATCTATAACATTTCCCTGCAATGTTTCCCTGCCTTTCTGCTTAAGACGCAATCCAAATAAATTTTTAAACACAGCAAAAGCATAACACAGCTACCACATCGTGTCAATATTTTCCTGCAAATAATTATTTTTACTTATATTTGTTGGATTGCCAAAGCTCTTTTCATAATAATTTTCTATATTCCCTCAATAAATATACCGCTGTATGGCAGTCTCTTACTATAATTTTCTCATTATATTTTATAATACCCATATCCTGTCTATTTTAAAAATCCTTTTAATAATATAAAAAAGAAGAATAACGGCAACTACAATACCTTTACAGGCCCCGATATATTCAGTAATCAAAAAATGCAGAACCGCTTCCAGACAGATATACAGAAGAAAATTTAAAGAAAAATCTAAAGCAATTAAAAAGAAAAAAATCTAAGAAAAATTAAAGAAAATACAAATATTTATTGACACAACTGGCAAAATCCTTTATACTGATATTTACCGTGCAGCTGGGAAGTTAGCGGCGTCCTGTACCTGAAATCCGCTATAGCAGGAGTGATGGTCAGTCTCGGATGTCTTATTGGTGGAGCTGCCCTTTATAAGTGGTGTTGACAATTGGGTCTCGCGCAACAGGAACCTCTGAACCGTGTCAGGTCGGGAACGGAGCAGCACTAAGGAGTCTCTCCTGTGTGCCGTGAGGGTGCCTGGTTCGAGCTAACTGTAGAGGTAACGTCTGTTGGTAAGCATACAAAGCTGACCGCACGGTTATTATAATTCGATTTTTATATTCACATAATAGAAAGCGTCACACAGATGGATTTTTAATGATGTTCCATCTTGTGGCGCTTTCTTAATAAATTCTTTATCTATAAATTTTCTTTCAATCCGAAAACTCTTTCAATTCTGATTTTTTAATCCTGGATTTCTTTCTATCCGAAAACTCTTTTAACTCTGATTTCTTAATCCTGACTTTCTTCCTGCATCTGCTTTCGCTTTTTCTTTTTTTCTTTTTGAATCTCTCTTAATTTTCTAAAAAATGCAGAAAGCATTTCGGAACATTCTTCCTGAAGAACACCTCTCTCTACCTGAACCTGATGATTAAATTCCTTCATTTCAAGAAGATTAAGTACGGAACCGGCACAGCCTGCTTTTGCATTCATACTGCCAATAACCACTCTGGTCACACGCGCCTGCACGATAGCCCCGGCACACATCTGGCAAGGTTCTAAAGTGATGTACATTGTACAGTCTTCTAACCGCCAGTCCCCAAGCTTTTTACATGCTTTTTTCATCGCAAGAAGCTCCGCATGAGCAAGAACAGTCTTATCTTTATTTCTCTTATTATAGCCTCTGGCAATTATTTTCCCATCATGGACAATCACACAGCCTATCGGCACATCACCAATCGCCTCCGCCTTTTTTGCCTGTTTAATTGCCTCTTTCATAAACTTCTCGTCTTCTGTATATTTTCTCATAAAATATTCCCCTATGAAAATTATAGTTTCACAAAATCGCAACAAAATTATCTCCGTGTTTTATAGAATTGCTAAAGCGTGTTTGAAAAATCATTTCTGAATTTACACTTCTCGATTTGCAGGAGATTTTACAGAAAGCATTTTTCAAACACGCTCTGGATTATAAATCCAAAATTATATTTATGATAAACTGTAAAACTGCTGATTCACGCTCTATTTTCCAGCAAATGAAGCCAATATCCAAAACTTCCTGTCTTCATACGATTCTCTGTCAACGACAAAAATACCGGAAACTGATAGATTTCTGCCATATACTTTTCTCTGTTCTCATAAATGCCCGGAACTCCAACACAATACCGTTCCTCTCCTGCATATCGAACTTTTCCCGCCAGTAAATGTTTATAGCGTTCATATCCCTTTAACAGGAATTGATTACTGACCAAAGTCCCCGCTTCTTTCCCAAAGTTCTTTAATTCCATCACTGAAACCCTGTAACCCTCGTAAAAAGCTGTATTAAAAATATTATTCACAGGAGTCCGCTCTTTTACAGAGTTTATCCACATTTTTTCAAAACTATCCACAGGCGAATCTTCTTCTGCCGAATTCTGCTCTACCGAACCATTTTCTTCATCCGGCACACAATCTATTTTCTGATCTATTTGTACCTCTTCTTCTTTTATCTCTTCCTGTTCCATCCTTTTTGCCAAATGTACACTATTTTTCGTTAAGACCTCTTCTGTTGCAACATTTACTTGCGGAGAACCTTTCATCATAATATTTTGCTGCACAGCATCTTCTGATACGACATTTTCCTGTAATGACTCTTTTATTATGATATTTTGCTGAGCAGAACCTTCAGCTACGGCATTCTCCGGCAAAGACTCTTTCGTCATGGCATTTTTCTGCACAGAATCTTCAGCTACGACATTCTCCGGCGAAGATTCTTTTATCATGATATCTTGCTGAACAGAATCTCCAGCTACGATATTTTCCGACACAGCGTCTTTATTTAAAACCTTTTCCTGCGCTTTATTTTCTAATTTTTCCTCAGTTTTTGCAGAATCCACCTTATGCCAGCGCAGAGGATTTAAAACCTCCACTGGAATCTCTTCTCCAATCCACACACTACCATAATAAAAACTGTCCTGATAATACAGCAATACACCAGACTGTCCTTTTATACGAAAACCTGCAGGAAGCTGCTCACTTGAATAAATCTGGTGCAGCTCCTCCTTATGTTCCTGCGTAACAAAAGTATCAAGTTGCCAGACCTGCCAGCCTTCCTTTTGTTTCTCATAAAAACACAACTTTAATTCCATTCCCTGCAATAAACGCTCATCGTCTATCTGAATGGTCAGTTTCACACTGCCTTCCCTTTGTTCTGCCTTAACAAATCCAAGACATTCTCTTTTTTCTGTCTTTTCATAACGATATAAATAAGAAAGTATCCGTTGATAATCTGCCATGATGATACTCCTTTTTTCACTAATGTATTCTGCAAAATAACTTTTATACCATTAAATATTCTACAAAAAACACACTATAAAAAGGTAACCTTAAAATCAAATCATCTAAAATCTGTTATCAAAATATATTTTAAATAAGCACATTCCTCAACAACATTTCTCGGATATTTATCTGGCCATCTATCAGCTTATATATCATTTATTTTCCTATATTTTCGTCTGATTACTTTCCTAAAATATCCGACAACTTCGCAAATTCCTCTAACGAAAGCTTCTCCCCACGAATTGTTGGAGTAAGTCCCATCTCTTCAAGTGCTGCTACTGTCTTTTCCTTTGGGATACGAAGTTCATTGGAATTATAAAGTCCGTTCTGTAACGTCTTTCTTCTCTGATTAAAAGAAGCACGAATAATCTTGAACATAAATGCAGCATCATTTACCTTAACTGGTTTTTCCTGATAACGGGTCAGACGGATAACTGCCGAACCGACAGCAGGTCTTGGAATAAAACAGTTTGGCGGTACATTAGCTACAATATATGGCTCTGCATAATACTGCACTGCTAAAGAAAGAGCACCATAATCCTTTGTTCCCGGGCCTACCTGCATACGGTCAGCAACTTCCTTCTGCACCATAACCGTAATAGAATCCAGTGGAACTTCGCTCTCAAATAATCCCATAATAATCGGAGTTGTAATATAATAAGGCAGATTCGCAACAACCTTAATTGGCTTACCGCCATTCTTTTCCTCCGCAATCTTGCGGATATCTACCTTTAAAATGTCCTCATTCAGCACTGTAACATTGTCATATTCTTTCAAAGTATCTTCAAGGATCGGAATCAACTTTGTATCAATCTCAACAGCAACAACTTCTCTCGCTGCCTCTGCAAGATACTGCGTCATCGTTCCGATTCCCGGTCCGATTTCTAAAACAAAATCATCCTTTCCAATCTCTGCCGCACCGATAATCTTATCAAGTACATGCGTATCGATCAAAAAGTTCTGTCCATACTTTTTCTGAAAATTAAAACCATATTTCTGTAAAACCGCAATCGTTTCCTGCGGATTTCCTAAATTCGCCATAAGACCTCCTTGGGCTGTCATAAGATTTTGAAAACAATTCTTCCGTAGTCTTTGAAGGTGTTCTATCGCAATCTGAAGTCTTTGAAAACACAATTTATCATACGATACTTCGTTGCTCCTCGTTGCCGCCCGAAGATTTCTACTCCACCATGCTGTGGCAACGCGTGCAAATACTCGCAACGAAGTATCGTATGATAAATTGTGTTATAGAAGATTATGGTGATATGCGATAGAACATTCCCACAAGACAGTGAAAATTATTTATAAAATTTATGACATCAATTTTATATTTGGGGAATCAATTTTGAAGCCTTCCCCTTAACTTTTTACTTAGTTTCTCCACAATAATGTAATAATACATTAAATAGCACTTTCATTCAAGAGACGAAATCAAGAAAGGGACAATATATAAAAAATGCTTCGTATCACTGCGTCCAAACTTCTGAACCGACCAAAACCAGAACTCTGGAAGAGAAAGAATCCATATCTGTGGCCTAGAGCGTGTCTGAAAAATCATTCCTGCAATCTGCACACCTCAATTTACGGTA
>CAVCBH010000283.1:0-26691 GCA_963600375.1 bacterium
TGAACGTTCAAGGTTGTTTTGTTATTCAGTTATCAAGGTTTTGTGTGTTCTTTTTTTGCGACACAACTTCTTTATTATATCATATTCAGAAGTCTTTGTCAAGAACTTTTTTAATTTATTTTTTGAATATCTATTGCTTTTCTTGAGCAACTCATTCATTCTATCATATCTTCATTCATCTGTCAAGCACTTTTTATTTTTCTTCTTTATCTTCCAGATAAGAGTGAAAAATATTACGGAGAAGGAGGGATTTGAACCCTCGCACCGCGCGAACGATCTACACCCTTAGCAGGGGCGCCTCTTCAGCCACTTGAGTACTTCTCCATAATGCCTAAATAAATGAAAATATTCAGTTCCGCTGCGCACTGATGCACAACGCTTTATTATATTATCAAAAAGGCTGACAAAAGTCAAGCCTTTTTTTAATTATTTTTTCCATTTTTCTTTTGCAGTCTCATAAAGGTTGTTTCCATCTTTATCAATAACTACAATAACAGGTAGATTTTCAATCTCTAACTTACGGATCGCCTCTGTTCCAAGGTCGTCATAAGCAACAACTTCTGCCTTTTTAATACATTTAGATAATAATGCACCCGCTCCACCTACTGCGGCAAAGTATACTGCACCATTTCTCTTCATTGCTTCTATAACTTCAGGAGAACGCTTTCCTTTACCTACCATACCTTTTAAGCCTTTATCAAGCATCTCAGGAGTATACTTATCCATACGGCTGCTTGTAGTAGGGCCTGCAGAACCAATAACCTGTCCCTCTCTTGCCGGACTTGGTCCAAGATAATATAAAACATTACCATTCAGTTCTATAGGTAAGGATTCCCCTTTATGCATACTTTCATACATTCTTTTATGTGCTGCATCTCTGGCAGTATAAATAATTCCAGACAGATATACATAGTCCCCTGCCTTTAAAGTGTTAATATCTTCTTCAGAAAGTGGAACCTGAATTGTTTTATTCATAACTGTATCCTCCCCTTATAAAGTTCTTACTGCATGACGGTTTACATGACAGCACATATTTACTGCAACAGGAAGTCCTGCAATATGCGTAGGATATGTATTAATGTTGACAGCAAGTGCTGTAACAGTTCCACCAAGTCCTGCCGCTCCAATTCCAAGATTATTTACCTTTTCAAGAACCTCTTCTTCCATTGCTTTAATAGAAGGAAGCTCGGAATGAGTACCTACAGGTCTTGTAAGTGCCTGCTTTGCCATAAGAGCAGCCTTTTCAAATGTACCGCCAATACCAACACCAACAACGACTGGAGGACAGGCATTTGGCCCTGCTTCCTGTACAGCAGATACAATCGCATTCACTGCACCTTCCATACCATCTGCAGGTTTAAGCATAAATACACGACTCATATTTTCACTTCCAAAGCCCTTTGGCGCTACGGTAAGCTTAATATTATCTCCTGGAACAATGCTGTAATGAATAACAGCCGGAGTATTGTCTTTTGTATTTTCTCTGATAAACGGATCATTTACTACAGATTTACGAAGATATCCTTCTACATATCCATCGTGTACCCCTTTATTGATGGCATCCGTAAGAGAACCACCTTCAATATGTACATCCTGACCTACCTCTGCAAATACAACTGCCATCCCTGTATCCTGACAGATTGGAATCTGCTCCACCCCTGCAATATCAAGATTCTCTTTTAGCTGATTAAGAATCTGGCAGCCAAGAGGATTCTCTTCCTGTTCTGCCGCTTTATATAAAGCATTCTTCATATCATCTGAAAGATAGTAATTGGCCTCAATACACATTTCTTTAATATTCTTAGAAATTTCCTCTACGTTAATTACTCGCATCTTTATACCTCTTTATCCTTTTAATCCACAGATGATAAATTATTGAAATAGAATTCAAATAATCAAATAGATCTGTGGATTAAACCCTTGGTCAATAAAAACTGGTAATCTTTCTCCCGGCTTACTGACTTTTATTACCCTGTTTGAAAAATGCTTTCTGCAAGATGTGCATCACAATTTGTGGGAGATTTCGCCTGAATGAGGGCGGCGTAGCGGGCTACGGCAACCGAATGAAGGCAAAATATACCATAAATTGAGGTATGCAGATTGCAGGAATGATTTTTCAGACACGCTCTGGTGCTGTTTCATTTTCTGTAGCTTCATTCTCATCTGATACAGCCTCTTCAGATACTTCAGATGTATCTTCTTCCATATCTTCAGAATCTTCAGAATCATCTTCTTCCTGGAATCTTACCTTGGCAACACTGGCAACCTTAATATCGCTGTCTGTATCAATATTAATAAGCTTAACACCAGAAGTATTTCGACCAATAACAGAAATAGAATCACTCTTCATTCGAATCACAACTCCCTCTGTTGTAATAATCATAATCTCTTCTTCTGGCTTGATCGTCTTCACTCCGACAACATAGCCGGTCTTCTCTGTGATCTTATAACATCTAAGACCCTTTCCACCACGATGCTGTACGGTAAATTCATCAAGCGGAGTACGTTTACCCATACCTTTTTCAGATACGATAAGTAAATCATCTCCTTCAGAACGGATCTGCATACCGACTACTTCATCCGTATCTCCAAGATTCATTCCGATAACCCCCATAGAAACTCGTCCGGTTTCTCGTACATCCTGAAGCTTAAATCGGATACACTGACCTTCTCTTGATACGAGGAAAATGTCTTCGTTTTCATCGGTCTGTTTTACTTCTATAAGCTCATCGCCTTCTCGTAAGGAAATCGCAGCCAGACCATTTTTACGGATGTTCTTATACTCATCAAATCCTGTCTTCTTTACAATACCATTTCTCGTAGCCATAACAAGATAATGCTGCTTTCCATCTTCTGATAACGGAATGATTGCTGTGATTTTCTCTTCTGGCTGAAGCTGGAGAAGATTGATGATATTCACTCCTCTTGCTGTTCTGCTTGATTCTGGAATCTCATATCCCTTTAAACGATATACACGTCCCTTATTTGTAAAGAACATGATGTAGTTATGGGTGCTTGTCATAAATAAATCTTCGATATGGTCTTCGTCGATTACATTCATACCCTTGATTCCCTTACCACCACGGTTCTGACTGTGGAAGTTATCTGGTGTCATGCGCTTGATATATCCAAGTTTGGAAAAAGTGATAATTGCATCTTTTCTGGGGATTAACGCTTCATCGCTTAAATCTTCCATATCCATCTCAATAGAAGTTCTTCTGTCATCACCATATTTGTCACGAATAAGAAGGATTTCCTCGCGGATTACGCCTAAGAGAACCTTTTCATCTGCTAAAATAGCTTCTAACTCTGCAATCTTTTTCTCAAGCTCATCATACTCATTCTGAAGCTTTTCTCTCTCTAAACCGGTAAGTGCACGCAGACGCATATCTACGATTGCCTGGGCCTGAGCCTGGGAGAATTCAAAACGCCTGATTAAGTTATCTCTTGCCTCCGCTACATTCTTAGATGCACGGATAATCTCGATAACTTCGTCAATATAATCTAATGCCTTTAAAAGACCTTCTAAAATGTGCGCTCTCTCTTTTGCCTTGTTCAGCTCGTATTTTGTTCGTCTTGTTACAACATCTTTCTGGTGATTCAGATAATGTACAAGCATTTCCTTTAAGTTAAGAACCTTTGGCTGGTTATCTACGAGAGCAAGCATGATAACACCAAATGTATCCTGAAGCTGTGTATGTTTAAATAACTGTTTTAATAAAACGTTGGCATTCACATCTTTGCGTGTCTCAATACAGATTCGCATACCGCTTCTGTCTGATTCATCACGTAATTCTGTGATTCCGTCAATTCTCTTTTCCTTTACTAACTCTGCAATCTTTTCAATTAAGCGCGCCTTATTTACCATGTATGGAAGTTCCGTTACGATGATTCGCTGCTTTCCATTCTTCATTGGCTCAATATTCGTTATGGCACGTACTTTAATCTTACCTCTTCCGGTACGGTATGCCTGATCAATTCCTTTACGTCCAAGAATTGCTGCTCCTGTAGGGAAATCCGGACCTTTTACAATCTCTAAAAGTTCTTCGATATCGGTATCTCTATCCTCTTCTACCTGATTATCAATGATCTTTACTACACCATCGATTGTCTCTCTTAAGTTATGTGGCGGAATATTCGTTGCCATACCAACCGCAATACCCTGTGCTCCATTCACAAGCAGATTTGGAAATCTTGATGGGAGAATGCTTGGCTCTTTCTCTGTCTCATCAAAGTTCGGTACAAAATCTACGGTATCCTTGTAAATGTCTGCTGTCATCTCCATGGAAATCTTAGATAATCTTGCCTCTGTATAACGCATGGCAGCCGCGCCGTCACCGTCCACAGAACCAAAGTTACCATGACCGTCTACTAATGGATAACGGGTAGACCAGTCCTGCGCCAGATTAACTAACGCTCCATAAATAGAGCTGTCACCATGAGGATGATATTTACCCATTGTATCACCGACGATACGCGCGCACTTTCTATGAGGCTTATCCGGTCCGTTATTTAACTCAATCATGGAATAAAGAATTCTTCTCTGAACCGGCTTCAGACCGTCTCTTACATCTGGAAGCGCTCTGGATACAATTACACTCATAGCATAATCTATATAAGATTTCTCCATGGTATTTTTCAAATCCACCTCATGGATTTTATCAAAAATATTACTATCGTCCATACTGTCCTCCTGAACTATGATACATACTCCCGAAATCTCAGATTATTTAAGAGATTCCGGGAGTATAGAAATGTCAAAAAACTTCTTTATCAGATATCCAGATTCTGCACATACTTTGCATTCGCTTCGATAAATTCTCTACGTGGCTCAACACGGTCTCCCATAAGAGTATCAAATGTCATATCCAGCTCAGAAGCTGCATCATCATCCATATTTACACGTAATAAAATTCTCTTTTCCGGATCCATAGTTGTCTCCCATAACTGGGATGCATCCATCTCTCCAAGACCTTTATATCGCTGAATCTTATTATTGCCGTCTCGTCCGATATCTGTAAGTATTCTGTTCAGTTCTTCATCACTGTAGGCATACCACACCTTCTTGTTCTTCTCAACTTTATACAGTGGTGGCTGCGCCAGATATACGTGACCTTCTTTGATAAGGTCTGGCATAAAACGATATAAAAATGTAAGTAATAATGTTGCAATATGTGCGCCATCTACATCGGCATCTGTCATAATAATAATCTTATTATATCTGAGTTTTGTAATATCAAAATCCTCGTGAATTCCTGTACCAAATGCAGTAATCATTGCACGAATCTCATTATTTACAAGAATCTTATCGAGTCTTGACTTCTCTACATTCAAAATCTTTCCACGAAGTGGAAGAATAGCCTGTGTGGCACGGCTTCTTGCTGTTTTTGCAGAACCACCCGCGGAATCTCCCTCTACGATGTAGATCTCACAGTTCTGAGGATCTTTATCAGAACAGTCTGCTAATTTACCAGGAAGACTCATTCCATCAAGAGCAGACTTTCTTCTTGTTAAATCTCTTGCCTTTCTGGCAGCTTCTCTCGCTCTTTGAGCAAGTACTGCCTTTTCACAGATTACCTTCGCAACATTTGGATTCTGTTCAAGGAAATATGTGAGCTGTTCACTTACGACACTGTCAACAGCACCACGCGCTTCACTGTTTCCAAGCTTCTGCTTTGTCTGTCCTTCAAACTGTGGTTCTGGAATCTTAACGCTGATGATTGCTACCAGGCCTTCTCTGATATCATCTCCAGTAAGGTTCTGCTCACTGTCTTTTAATAACTTATTCTTTCTTGCGTAATCATTAAATGTCTTTGTAAGCGCACTTCTAAAGCCAGCTAAATGTGTTCCACCTTCTGGTGTTGTAATATTATTTACAAAGCTGTAAACACCCTCGTTATAGGAATCATTATGCTGTAAGGCAACTTCTACAAATACATCACCTTTTTTTCCTTCACAGTAAATAACCTGTGGGTAGAGAACTTCCTTACTCTTGTTCAGATATTCTACGTATTCACGGATTCCACCTTCATAATGGAATGTCAGGGCTATATTTTCTTCTGGTCTCCTATCTTTAAGGACAATCTTTAACCCCTTAGTTAAAAATGCCATCTCGCGAAGACGCTGTTTTAACACTGCAAAATCGAAAACAGTCTCTTCGAAAATGGTCGGGTCAGGAAGGAATCTTACTTCTGTACCTCTCTTATCTGTATCCCCTACAATTTTTAACGGATACATAACTTTTCCGCGCTCATATCTCTGACGGTAAATCTTTCCCTCATGGAAAATATCTACTTCAAGCCATGTGGACAGTGCGTTAACAACAGATGCACCTACTCCGTGTAAGCCACCGGATACCTTGTATCCTCCACCACCGAACTTTCCTCCTGCATGAAGGATGGTAAACACGACTTCGACTGCTGGAATTCCCTTTTTCTTGTTAATTCCTACAGGGATACCACGACCGTTATCTCTGACCGTGATAGAATTATCTTCATTGATGTACACCTTTACTGTATCACAAAATCCAGCCAATGCCTCATCAACTGCATTATCTACAATCTCATATACCAGATGATGGAGGCCCTTGGATGAAGTACTGCCAATGTACATACCAGGCCTTTTCCGTACTGCTTCAAGACCTTCTAAAATCTGTATCTGATCCGCACCATATTCCTGCACTGCAGAAATCTGTTCTTCACTCATAATTCAACCTCCTGTCAAAACTTAATCAAATAATTATACCATAAATATTGCCATTTATTCAACTTCTTAAACCAAACCCTCTGTTTTTTCTTCGCGTACAATCCCCTCTTTTACACGAAATACCTTGTCCAAAGAGATACGGCTGTTAACAAAATCATCCAGCCCCGTACAGGAAATCAAAGTCTGTATATCCTGAATACTTTCCAGCAGCCAGGACTGCCTTCCGGCATCTAATTCCGACAAAACATCATCAAGCAGCAAAATTGGTTTTTCCCCTGTTACCTGCTCGATCAGGCGGATCTCTGATAACTTTAAGGAGAGTGCGGCAGTTCTTTGCTGTCCCTGTGAACCAAACTTGCGAATGTCTATCCCACTGACCTTAAACCGAAGATCATCCCTGTGCGGACCAACACTTGTTGTTCCTGAAGATATGTCCTTGTTTCTTCTTGCAAATAGCTCTTTCCTGAAGTCTTCTGCCTCAACATTTTTTTCGTATTCTACTTTGATCTGTTCCTTCCCTCCGGTTAACTGCCCGTGGATCTTTGCCATCATCTCATCAAGGAATTCTACAAATTCTTCTCTTTTTTTAATGATAAATTGTCCGGCAGCCAAAAGCTGTTCATCCCATCCGTCTAAAGTCTCGATAAGCGCCGGATATATATTAATTTGTTTTAAGAGATTATTTCGTTCATTTAAAATCTTGTTATAGGCAATCAACTGCTGCAGATAGCCTTTGTCAATCTGGCTCAGCTCCATATCAACAAAACGTCTTCTTCCGGCAGGGCCTTCTTTTATAATAGATAAATCCTCAGGAGAAAAAAAGACGATGTGCATCATTCCAAGAAGTTCTCCTGAACGTCTTACCGGCACACCATCTACCGCGATTCCTTTATTTTTATTCTTCTTTAAATGAACGTCCAGACGGTGAGATAACGAATCTTTTCTGAAAAAAAGCCGGATATGTGCCTCTTCTTCCCCAAAACGAATCAGTTCTTTATCCCGGCTTCCTCTGTGTGATCTGGAAGTTCCACTTACATAAATAGATTCTAAAAGATTCGTCTTCCCCTGTGCATTATCTCCAAAAAAAATATTTACTCCAGGAGAAAACTCCACTTTTACGGAATCAAAATTTCTGTAATTATTTAATTCGATTGATTCTACAAACATGGAGTCCTCCCTTTACTTCTGATATATTTTCAAAATGTCCAACATACTATAACCATTAGTGTTTCGCATAACTTTTTATTTAACCTTTCCACAAAATTAATATCAGTGCTATAGTATACCGGGGGCATCATAAAATTTTGAAAATATATCTTAACTATTTTACAACTTTAAATTCTTCGCCTTCAAATTCAAAAACATCACCATCATAAAGCTTTTTACCTCTTCTGGTTTCCACTTCACCATTGACAGTTACCTGTCCATCCTGAATCAGCATCTTCGCATCAATTCCTGAAGATACGATACCAGCGGCCTTCATTGCCTGGCCAAGCTTAATAAATTCGTCTCTTAATTTTAATTCTTCCATTCTTTATTATTGTTCCTTTCTGGCTTTCTTTAACAACTTTCACCAATCTATAATATAATAGCAGTCTGAGGCCCCATAATCAAGAAACATCACAGACTGCCATAAATATTATAGAATAGTACGTTGTCCGCAGACCACGGACAACTTTGTTAAATATTATACATTGGTATTGCTTACATTGATCGGTAAAATCAGATAAAGGTAAGAGGATTTCTCATCTCTCATAATACAAGGGGCGATTGAGTTCATAAGGTAAATAGTAACTTCTTCCTCATCAATAACTCGAAGTGCATCCACTAAAAACTTCGGATTAAAGCCAATTACAAGATCTTTACCTTCTTTGTTGATTGAAATCTGATCCTTCATAGATCCAATCTGGGAAGAAATCATCAGATTAATCTGTTCATTTTCGATTTTTAAAATAATTGGTTTCTTATCGGATTCCTTTACAAATAAGGTAGAGCGGTCAAGGCAACGAAGAAGTTCCATCTTGTTGATTGTCAATTTGGTTTCGTAATCATTAGAGAGCATCTGTCCGATATTATAAAACTTACCTTCTAATAATCTGGAAACAACCTTTGTTTCATCGAATTCAAATAAAATGTGCTTATCTGTTAAATATAAATTAACTGTATCTTTTGCTTCTCCTGGAAGAATCTTACTTACCTCAGTCAAAGTTTTGCCAGGAACGATGACTTCCATCTTTGGATAAGATTCCTGAAGCTCGATATTACGAACAGAAATTCTGTGTCCATCAAGAGAAGTTACTGTCATTTTGTTATTTTCAATACTTAAAAGTTCACCTGTCATTAATTTGTTATTTTCATTATCAGACACGGAGAAAATTGTCTGTCTGATAACTTCTTTTAAGTCGAACTGGGAGAGAGTGATTTTATTTTCTTTTTCAATTTCTGGTAAATGGGAGAAATCATCTCCTTTTTTTCCCATAATACTGCATTGAATCTGTTCACATTCAATATTTGTCTTTCCAGACTCGTCTGTTTCGATGTAAACATCATTATCTGGTATCTTTTTTATAATTTCAGAAAAGATTTTAGCTTCAAGTGCGATCTTACCAGGTTCAAGAATTGTTCCCTGAATTACTGTTTCAATGCCAAGTTCTGTATCATTGGCTGTTAATTTAATACAGTCATCAAAGGCTTCAATAAGGATACATTGGAGAATATCCATTGTTGTCTTATTGGACACGGCTTTCGATACAGTGTTAACTCCATATAAAAATTGATTCTTAGGACATGTTATCTTCATAAATGTGTATAACTCCTTTCGGTGTAAAATATATATAAATATAATAAGTTATCCGCAGTAGTAGTAGTAGGGGGTGTTGGAGATGTGAATAAGTGGCAGATGGTCCGATAATACAAGGATTTTCGAAAAGGATAACTATGCGGATAAGTATGTGAATAAAAAAATAGTTATCCACATAGGAAAAAAAGAACAAAAGTTATCCACATCTATCCACAGGCAATTCACATCAAATCTGAATAGAATGTGGAAAAAAATAAAGGGTTGTCCCCACGTTGTGAAGACACCTTTATTTTGTGTATTTCTTCTATATAAATGCTTACGTTGGCGGGTTCAATTTCTTGATGATAATATCAAGGTTATTTTTCAGGTTTTCGTCGCTCTCGAGCATCTTACCGATCTTATCGTGTCCGTGTATAACTGTAGTATGGTCACGATTACCCATAATCTTTCCGATATTCTGGAGAGAATAGTCGGTATATTTACGGGAAAGATACATACAGATCTGTCTGGGGTTGGCGATTTCTTTATTTTTCTTCTTGGAGATGATGTCGGAAACAGAAATATTGTAATGTTCGGCAACAACATCCATGATTAACTGTGGTGTAACCTCTTTTTGACATTCAATCGTATCTTTTAGGGCATTTTCCGCTAATTCTAAGGTGACAGGCTTGTTTTCAAGGTTGGCAAAAACGTAAATTTTATTTAAAGCTCCCTCTAATTCACGGATATTGGAATTAATATTGGTAGCTACGTACTGCATAACTTCCTGATTAATGTCAAGATGTTCTAATTCGGCACGTTTTTTCAAAATTGCCATCTTGGTTTCGTAGTCTGGCGGCTGAATATCCGCAGTAATTCCCCATTCAAAACGGGATCTTAAACGTTCCTCTAAAGTCGCGATTTCGCGAGGATGCTTATCGGATGAAATTACAATCTGTTTTTTAGCTTCGTGAAGCTCATTAAATGTGTGGAAAAATTCTTCCTGTGTGCTTTCTTTTCCTATTATAAACTGTATATCATCGATCAAAAGGACGTCGATATTACGGTATTTGTCACGAAATTCTTTATTTTTATCATGTTTTAAGGAATCGATCAGCTCATTTGTAAATTTTTCGGAAGTTACATATAAAACACGTAAATCCGGGCGATTATTAATAATATGATGAGCGATGGAATGCATTAAATGTGTCTTTCCAAGACCAGCTCCTCCATATAAAAAGAGCGGATTGTAGGCTCCACCAGGAGATTCGGCTACTGCAACAGAAACGGCATGGGCCATCTTGTTCGTTGGACCGACTACAAATGTATCAAAAGTATATCTTGGATTTAAATTACCAATATATTCTGCAGGAACAGTAACTTTCTTTGTCTCAGGTTTCGGTGCTGCAGAATTGGAGTCGGTAAAAAGAATTTTAAATTGCTTTCCAGTAACTTGCTCAATCGCCATAGAAAGGTAAATATCATAATATTTGTGTTTTATGAATTCGATTCCGCGAGGTCCGCGGACCATAAAAAAAGTAATGCTGTCATCTGTAATTGTCTGAATAATTAATGGTTGTATCCAAGTATTTACGGCAACTTCGGAAATTTCATGTTCTTTTATGAGAATATTCAAAATTTCCTGCCATTTTGACTCAATTAATTCTTTCATTGTTAACTCCATTCTGGTTTAATATGTTGAACTATCTGAACGTAAAATAGGCGCAGTTCGAGACAGCCCGGCTTTTAGTATAAGTGTATAACAGAACCCGATTTTTTTCAATATACGAATGTTGAAAAAATGTGGATAACTTATTGTGGATAACTGAGAAAAATGCTGTTTTTTTAAAGAAAAAAATGAAAAATAACAAATTGTGGATAACCAAAACGAAATTATACACATCGAAAATTGCAGATTAAAAGCGCCTCTTGACAAATTTTTGCGGTGAAATTGTGAATATTTCAAAAGTTATACACAAGTTATGCACATTTTGTGGATAACTCGTGCATAACTTCTGATTTCGATGTGAATTTGATGTGTAAAAAATTAAAAATGCCAATTTAGCAAGAAAATACGCAGGAATTGCTTGACTTAGAGGAGGTTTTTCAATATAATAGGAGTGATGTTTTTCAACAAGACAGGTATAATATTCGTTAAGGAGGTGGCTTTCGCATGAAGATGACATTTCAGCCAAAGAAAAGACAGAGATCTAAAGTTCATGGTTTTAGAAAAAGAATGAGTACTGCTAACGGCAGAAAAGTATTAGCTAGAAGAAGAGCAAAAGGAAGAAATAAATTATCAGCTTAGGTCGCAGTGATGTGACCTTTTCTTTTCTCATTTGATTGTTTGGAAAGTTGAGAAAGTTAAGTGAATGAATTTAAGTCTTTAAGAAAGAATTGGGAGTTCCAGGCGGTATATCGAAACGGTAAGTCCAAAGCAAATCGATGTTTCGTAATGATAATAAAGAAGAATGACGCTTCTTCTAACCGCGTGGGAATTTCTGTAAGTAAAAAAGTAGGAAATAGTATTGTCCGCCACAGAGTAACCAGAGTAATCAGAGAGGTTATGCGTCTTCACTGGGAAGAAATCAAGAGTGGCTATGACATTGTAATCGTGGCACGCCCGTCAGCGAAGGATTCTGACTATGGGAAATTTGAAAGTGCCATTTTTCATTTGTTGAATTTACATCATTTATTAGTAGAAGACGATGATTTGGAATGAAAATTATTTTTATTAAAATAATAAGATTTTATCAGAAATATCTGTCGGCTCTCAAGGGGAGAGCGACCTGTATATATACACCTACCTGCTCGCAGTATGCGATTGAGGCAATAGAGAAGTACGGTGTATTAAAGGGGGGATTGTTAGCAGCGTGGCGGATTCTGCGTTGTAATCCTTTTTCGAAAGGCGGATATGATCCGGTTCCATAGTTAAGGAGGAAAAGTATGTTATTAACGCAGTCTACCACTCCGATTATCGGATGGATTGCTACCTTGCTTGGATATGTCATGGAATTCATTTTTTATTGTTTGAATTTCATCGGCATTCAGAACATTGGATTATGTATTATCATATTTACCATTATTGTTCGATTATTAATGCTGCCTCTGACAATTAAGCAGCAGAAGTTTGCAAAGATCAGTCAGGTAATGCAGCCTGAAATCAATAAGATTCAGAAAAAATATCGCAATAAAACTGATCAGGCTTCTATGATGAAGCAGAATGAAGAGATTCAGAAAGTTTACGAAAAATACGGCACAAACCCAACGGGTGGATGTCTTCAGTTAGTAATTCAGATGCCTATTTTCCTGGCATTATATCAGGTTATCCGTAAGATTCCTGCATATATTCCACAGGTTAAAGCTGTTTATATGCAGGTTGTAACTGCAATCGCAGGACAGGCAGGCGCAATTGATGCAATTAATAAGGTTGGTAAGGGATTGAAGTCTTCTTATGTTACAACTCTTGCATCAGATGCAACAAAGAATCAGATCATTGATACACTGAATTATTTTAACGCAGATGCATGGCACAAACTTGCCAAGGCATTCCCATCTGCAGCAGATGTAATTAATACTTCATCTACACACATTATTGGAATGAACGATTTCTTTGCAGGAATCAACGTATCCCAGACACCAGGATTTCATCCTTCCATTTACTGGCTGATTCCTATTCTGGCTGCATTATTCCAGTATTTATCTGCAAAGACAATGAAACAGCCTGAGATGGATGGCAATAATCCGGCTGCAGGAATGACAAAGAGCATGACAATTATGATGCCGCTTATGTCTTTATATTTCTGTTTAGTTACTCCGGCAGGTCTTGGTATTTACTGGGTAACAAGTGCATTATTCCAGTGTTTACAGCAGATTATCATTAACAAATATATGGATAACGCAGATATTGACGCTCTTGTTGCAAAGAACAAAGAGAAAGCTGCAAAGAAGAAAGCAAAAGGACAGAAAACATTTATGGAGAGACTCATGAATACCTCTGCAAAGGCAGATGCTGCCAAAGAGGAACTTGAGAATCCTAACGCAAGAAAGACAATTAAGCAGATTGCTTCCATTAATACAAAGAAAATTGCCGGTCCAGAAGGAACGGGCAAAGAGGATTACGATAGTCTTAGTTCTGTAGATATCAGTAAGCTTGGCGATATCGGCAAAAAGGCATATCTGGTATCTCAGTATGAGAAGGAACACGGAAATACCAGGGGAGGTAAAAAGTAGTGGAAGTTAGAGATTTTACAGCCAAGACAGTGGATGAGGCTATCACAGCCGCTACACTTGAACTTGAAATCAGCAGTGATCAGTTAGATTATGAAGTTATCGATCAGGGAAGCAAAGGTTTTCTTGGAATCTTTAACAGTAAGCCAGCTGTAATCCGCGTAACATTAAAGAAATCTTTATTAGAAAGAACACAGGCGTTCTGTGATGAGTTATTTGCTGCCATGAAAGTAAAAACGACAGTGAATATCGATTTTAAAGAAGAAGATAATGTGATGAACATTGATTTATCCGGTTCTGATATGGGTATCCTTATTGGAAAGAGAGGACAGACTCTTGACGCATTACAGTATCTGATCAGCCTTTATGTGAATCGTGAGAGCGATGCATATATCCGCGTGAAGCTCGATACAGAGAATTACCGCGAGAGAAGAAAGGTAACACTTGAAAAGTTAGCTAAAAAAATAGCATATACGGTAAAGAGAACGAAAAAACCTGTTGCTTTAGAGCCAATGAATCCGTATGAAAGACGTGTGATTCATTCTGCACTTCAGAATGACAGATATGTCTGCACGAAGAGTGAAGGTGAGGAACCGTATAGAAAAGTTGTTATTATGTTAAAGAGAGACAGATAACATAAGTATGAGATTAGGGATGTTTAAAGATTCTTACGGGAATTTTTAGACATTCCTATTTTTGGATTTATAGGATTTTTAGCTATTTTAGAATTGTTAGTTTAACAACTCGGATAGATGGAGAGTGTGATAGAAATGATAAATGAATTTGATACAATTGCTGCAATCGCAACCGCAGTATCGAATGCGGGAATTGGAATTATAAGAATCAGCGGTAGCGAAGCGATGGAGATTTTGGCTAAGATTTTTGAGCCATATAATAAAAAGGCTGATGTTCACAATCTGGAGAATCACCGTATTTATTATGGTAATATTAAAGATGGCGAGGAAGTTGTGGATGAATGTATCGTCCTTATTATGAAGGGACCACATAGCTATACAAAGGAAGATGTCGTGGAGATTGACTGTCATGGTGGTGTGACAGTAGTATATAAAGTGTTGAATCTCGTATTAAAGAATGGTGCGAGGGCGGCAGAGCCGGGAGAGTTTACAAAGAGAGCTTTCCTGAATGGAAGAATTGATTTATCTCAGGCAGAAGCAGTTATGGACTTGATCGATTCTAAAAATGAGATGGCAAGAAAGAATTCCATGACCCAGTTAAAGGGAGGGTTATCTGATAAAATAAAACAGTTAAGAGAAGAGATTATTTACCAGGTTGCATTTATAGAATCCGCTTTAGACGACCCAGAACATTATAGTTTAGATGGTTTCCCGGAGAAGCTGTCAGAATTAGATAAACAGTGGATTCATACTGCAAAAGAAATGCTGGATTCTTACGATAACGGCAGGATTATTGCAGAAGGAATCCGAACCTGTATCGTAGGAAAACCAAATGCAGGTAAGTCCTCATTTTTAAACGCTCTTTTAGGAGAAGAGAGAGCGATTGTTACTGATATTGCCGGAACAACGAGAGATACGTTAGAGGAGTCTGTAACAATTGATGGAATTACTCTTAACATCGTAGATACTGCCGGAATTCGTGATACAGAGGATAAAGTAGAAAGTATCGGTGTGGAGAGGGCGAAGAAAGAGATTGAGAGTGCAGATCTGATTTTATTTTTAATGGATACTTCCGTGCAGATCAGTGAGGAAGATATTGAGATTTTACAGAGAATTGGCGATAAAAAGAAGATTATTTTACTGAATAAGTCAGATAAAGCGCAGACAGAGAATCGTTTTGAGCAGTCTGTCCTGCAGGAATACATTTCACAGGAAACACCAGTTATCTCTATTTCCGCAAAATATGGAGATGGAATAGATAATTTTATAATGGAATTAAAAAATATGATGTTTCATGGTAGAATAGATGTGAATCAGGAAGTCTATATTACGAATGCAAGACATAAAGATGCACTTGCAAAGACATATGAGAGTCTTGAATGTGTAGAACAAAGTATTGAGGCAGGAATGCCAGAAGATTTCTTTACGATTGATCTTATGAATGCGTATGAAAAACTTGGATTAATCATCGGAGAATCTGTAGAAGAAGATTTAGTGAATGAAATATTTTCCAGGTTCTGTACAGGAAAATAATAAATGCATGGTATTTATATTACAAATATATATTACAAAATTAAGTGAATGTCAGTAAAGGGGAAGTTTGCCTTTACTGACAAGACTTTAATTATCAGTCGTATCTGCCTGTTCAGAATTTATGAATTACAGATATGGATTGAAATGAGGAGAATAGAATAGAATGAAAACAGTAGAAGAATACTATGACGTGGTTGTAGTAGGAGCGGGTCATGCCGGATGTGAGGCTGCGTTAGCGGCGGCAAGACTTGGCTGTGAGACAATCATTTTTACAGTTAGTATGAACAGCGTGGCGTTGATGCCGTGTAATCCGAATATCGGAGGAAGTTCCAAGGGCCATCTTGTAAAAGAAATTGATGCGCTTGGTGGAGAAATGGGTAAAAATATTGATAAGACATATATTCAGTCTAAGATGCTTAATAAGTCGAAAGGTCCGGCTGTTCATTCTTTAAGAGCGCAGGCAGATAAAGATGCATACTCCATGACAATGCGCTATACGTTGCAGAATACCGATCATCTGACTTTGCGTCAGGCAGAGGTTAGCGAGCTTATCGTAGAAAATGGTGTGATTAAGGGTGTAAAGACATTTTCAGGAGCAATTTATCATGCAAAGACAGTTGTGCTGGCAACAGGAACGTACCTGAAAGCAAGATGTCTGTACGGAGAGGTTGTGAATTATACAGGACCAAACGGATTGCAGGCAGCAAATTATCTGAGCCAGTCTTTAAAGGATAATGGAGTAGAATTATATCGTTTTAAGACTGGAACACCAGCCAGAATTGATAAGCGTTCGGTAAACTTTGATGTGATGGAAGAGCAGTTTGGCGATGAAAAAATCGTGCCATTCAGTTTTACAAATAAAGAAGAAGATATTAAGAGAGAGCAGATTTCCTGCTGGCTTACGTATACGAATGAGGAGACACATAAGATTATCCGTGATAATTTAGATCGTTCGCCAATCTATGCCGGAGTAATTGAAGGAACTGGACCGAGATATTGTCCATCTATTGAGGACAAAGTAGTTCGTTTTGCTGATAGAAAGCGTCATCAGCTTTTTATTGAGCCAGAAGGAGAATTCACAAACGAGATGTATGTTGGTGGCATGAGCAGCTCACTTCCAGAAGATGTACAATATGCAATGTACCGCACAGTAAAAGGTCTTGAAAATGTAAAGATTATCCGTAATGCTTATGCGATTGAGTACGATTGTATCAATCCAAATCAGTTAAAGTTATCACTGGAATTCAGAAATATTCAGGGACTTTTCAGCGGCGGACAGTTTAACGGAAGCTCAGGATATGAAGAAGCCGCCTGCCAGGGACTGATTGCCGGAATTAATGCGGCGAGAAAATGTCTTGGAAAAGAGCCGGTAATTTTAGATCGTTCTCAGGCATATATTGGCGTGTTAATTGATGACCTTGTAACAAAAGAAAATCATGAGCCATACCGTATGATGACTTCAAGAGCAGAGTACCGTCTGTTATTAAGACAGGATAATGCGGATATGCGTCTTACACCAATCGGGCATGAAATTGGACTCATTGACGATGAAAGATACGGTAAGTTCCTTTTAAAGAAGGAACAGATTGAAAAGGAAATCGAGCGATTAAAACATGTCAACATCGGTGCAAATAAGACAGTTCAGAAATTACTGGAGAGCCTGGGAAGTACGAAGTTAAACAGTGGTTCTACATTAGAAGACTTAATAAAGCGCCCTGAACTTAACTATGAATGCCTGGCTCCAATTGACCCGGACAGAGAGTCTTTAGATGATGATGTAATTGAGCAGGTTAACATTAATATTAAATATGAAGGCTATATTAAGAGGCAGCTTCAGCAGGTTGAACAGTTTAAAAAAATGGAAAACAAGCTAATTCCTGACACAATTAATTATGATGAAGTGCATAATCTACGTAATGAGGCAGTACAGAAGTTAAAGGCAGTACACCCACATTCCGTTGGACAGGCATCCAGAATTTCAGGAGTTTCCCCATCCGATATTTCTGTTCTGATGATTTATATGGAGCAGATGAGACATAAGAAGTAGTTATATAACAATAATAAAATATATTGCTCTTTAGTTATCTTACAGAATAGAAAGATGCTAAAATTAAAAGAATGATAATTTAAAAAGTAAGCATTAAGATATAGATGTTAGAAAGTAAATCTAGATTTAGAATAGTAGTAAAGGATAATATATGGATTTTAAAGAGAAATTAAAAGCGAGAGCGGCGAAGGAGGGGATCGCCCTTAGTCCGAAGCAGTTAGATCAGTTTGAACTGTTTTATAAAATGTTGATCGAAACAAATAAGTCAATGAATTTAACTGCGATAACAGATGAAGATGAAGTAATTGAAAAGCATTTTATTGATAGTTTAAGCTGCAGCAGAGTCATGGATATGAGTCGGGTAAAGACTTGTATTGATGTCGGAACCGGCGCTGGCTTTCCGGGAGTTCCGTTAAAAATCGTATATCCAGAGATTCAGTTTGTCCTAGTGGATTCTCTGAATAAAAGAGTTGGATTTTTAAAAGAAGTAAAAAAAACACTCGGACTTGAAGGAATAGAAGCACTTCACGGAAGAGCAGAAGATCTTGCAAGAGATAAGGATTTAAGAGCATCTTTTGATCTGTGCGTTTCAAGAGCAGTTGCAAATTTAAGTGTATTAAGTGAATATTGTATTCCATTTGTCCGCACAAACGGATATTTCGTATCTTACAAAGGAAAAAAAGGATTAGAAGAAATAACTAATGCACAAAACTGCATGAATGTGTTAGGATGTAAAATAGAAAATGTAACCGATTTTCATTTGGAAGAGGATGAGGCAGAACGTCTTTTGATTAAGATAAAGAAGTGTAAAGGTACACCGAAGCTTTATCCGAGAAAGGCAGGAACACCATCAAAGAATCCTTTATAGAATCAGGTAACTATGAGAGTTATATCGGATTATATTAGATAATACGTCAGAGACTATGTGATGTTATGCTTGATATCTGTCAGAAAGATAAAGGGGCAGACAGTATGGATATGAAAGAAAAGAATGACATTTTTATAGATAATGCAAATTTACAGGGAAGGATGAGCGTTTTTCATGATAAACTTAGAAAGCATCTTTCTAATGAATATTTGTTTTTATCTGAGAAAAAGGATAACTTAGAAAGCGAGATTCTTCAGTTAAAGATGGAGAAAGAGCAGAAAGACAAGACTTTATTTCCGAATATCGGGAAGAAGGATGTAAGGAAGTATTTTTCTCCACTAAACATAAGTGAAATTGATGAAGATCAGAAGGATGAAAAGGAAAAACAGCTTCTTGCCAATATCAGCAGAATCAGTGAAGAGGCAGAAATGCTGGATAGTCGAATGACCGAAATCAAAGATTTTCTGCAGGATATAGAATCTATGTTAGATGAGGATGTAGAAGACAGTCTTTCAAGTTTCTTATTAAAGAAAGAAAAGAATCGAATCTCTGTAGAAGACTTTTATAAAAGACATGAAACACATCCTGAGTTGTTAAAGAATTTAAAAGAATTAGCGAACTTCTTTCAGAAAAGATATGATAATTTAGAAATCCTTCTTGAATTTGAAGATGAGGGAATCCTGCTTGATACAAAAGTGGTGGCAAATATATTAAGACAGCTCACGATTAATATTGTGTCGGCAGTAGAAGATTATGATATTTCTATGATTCTGATAGAGGGTAGAGTAACAGAGGATAAGATCACGCTGACACTGAATTGCATGTGTGAGGATGGTCCGGTTGATACTTTTAAAATATTTTATGATATAGACAGAGCATGACATAATCGGTAAGTTATCAAAAGATTATAAAGAAGATTCCATTCAGAGAATTTAGGTTAAAAAATTGAGCTGAGAATTAAAGGGTTGAATAAATAAAAATAACTTTGTAACCAGATGGATGGAATATTAGGTAGATTTAACCAGACAGATTGTATATGAAGTTATTATGCAGATAATGCTCAAATTAGAAAAATCAGATATAAGAGATTTTTAAAATACATGAAAAGAGAAAGGAAATAAAGCATGAAAAACAAGATTATTGATATTTTATCTGAAAACATCGAACAGATGAGTAAAGAAGATATTGCAGTTGCTTTGGAAATTCCAAAGAAAACAGATATGGGTGACTATGCATTCCCATGTTTCAGATTGGCAAAAGTATTCCGCAAGGCACCAAACATGATTGCAGAAGAGATTACGGCACAGATCAACGAAAAAGGTTATGATATCTTTGATAAAGTTGTAAATGTAGGTGCATACATCAACTTCTTCTTAGCAAAAGAGGCCTTTGCAAAAGAAATCATGAATACAATTGACACTCCAGACTTTGGAGCAGGAACAGAAGGCGAAGGAAAAACAGTTTGTATCGATTATTCCTCACCAAACGTAGCAAAGAACTTCCATGTAGGTCATTTAAGAACAACAATCATCGGAAATTCTCTTTACAAAATCTACTCTAAATTAGGTTATCATGTAGAAAGAATCAACCATTTAGGAGACTGGGGAACACAGTTTGGTAAGCTTATTGTTGCCTACAAAAAGTGGGGAAGTAAAGAAGCAGTAGAAGAGAATGGAATTGACGAGTTAATGAAGATTTACGTAAAGTTCCATCAGGAGGCAGAAAAAGATGATTCTTTAAATGACCAGGCAAGAGAGTGGTTTCTTAAGATGGAACAGGGCGATGAGGAAGCACTTTCTATCTGGCAATGGTTTAAAGATATCAGTTTAGTAGAATACAAGAGAATTTACAAGTTACTTGGAATGGACTTTGACCATTTTACAGGTGAGAGTTTCTACCGCGATAAGACACATGAAGTAGTAGAAAAACTTCAGGAAAAAGACTTGCTTGTTGAGAGTGAAGGCGCACATATCGTACCATTAGATGATTATGATATGGCTCCATGTCTTATCATGAAGAAAGACGGAAGTAGTATTTATGCTACCCGTGATTTAGCTGCATTATTATATCGTAAGAGAACTTACAATTTCGACAAATGCATCTATGTAACAGGATTAGAGCAGAAACTTCATTTCGCACAGGTATTCAAAGTAATTGAGTTATTAGGATATGACTGGTATAAAGACCTTGTACATGTTCCATACGGATTAGTTAGTATGGAAGGTGGAAAGCTTTCTACAAGAAACGGAAACGTTATTTATGCAGAGCAGATTTTACATGAAGCAATCGAGAAAATTCATGAAATCATCAATGAAAAGAATCCTGACTTACCAAATAAAGAAGAGGTATCCAGACAGGTTGGAATTGGAGCAATTCTTTTTAATGACTTATATAATCAGAGAATTAAAGATGTTATCTTTAACTGGGATAAGATTCTTAACTTTGATGGAGAAACTGGTCCATATGTACAGTATACTTATGCAAGATGTGCCAGTGTATTCCGTAAAGTAGGAAACGTAGAATTGACAGCAGAAATTGATTATTCAGTATTAACAGATGATGCAACAATGAATCTGTTAAAAGATATTACCAGATTTCCAGAAGTTATTAAAGAAGCAGCAGAGAAGTACGAGCCATTTATGATTGCAAGATTTGCAGTATCTGTAGCACAGCACTTTAATAAGTTCTATCATGATTGCCAGATTAATGTAGAAGATGAAAATGTAAAACTGGCAAGATTAAAAGTTGTAGATGTAACAATGAAGGTGATTAAATCTGCATTAGATTTGTTAGGGATTGAATGTCCGGAACAAATGTAAGGTGGATTGCTATTTAATTCATTAACTAAAAGTCGCTATCAGTTCCCAAAGAGAGAAGCCAACCTATATTTGTGACTTATTGCTGTGGGTTGAATGTTCGCTTAAACGCTCGAATTCAATCCTCACTATAAGGCCACAAATATAGGCTGGCTTCTCTCTTTGAGAGCTGATAGTGGCTGTTTTTGGTTGAAGTGAATTAAATAGCAACAACGTTTCACGTGAAACATTATTTGAAAAATTCTCCACCCACAAAGTCAATTTCATGATATAATAATTCCGAAGTTGCATTATTTAAAATTGAGGTTAGCTACATTTATTTTAAATTTTGCAAATGTAGTAGTTTTAATAACGAAAAAGAAATAGTGGAGGCTTATTTATGGGCAGAGTGATTTCTATTGCAAATCAGAAAGGTGGCGTAGGAAAGACAACGACATCAATTAACCTTTCTGCATGTCTTGCAGAAAAAGGAGAGAGAGTTCTTTTGATTGATATGGACTCCCAGGGAAATACTACAAGCGGTTTTGGCTTTGATAAGAATGAGTTAGATAAAACAATTTACGAAGTTTTAAGAGAAGAAGTTAATATTGAAGATGCGATTATTCCGGTTGAGGAATGTTTTGAAAATCTTTTTCTGATTCCAGCAAATAGAAATTTAGCTGGGGCAGAGATTGAATTGGTTACCAGAGAGAATATGCAACATATTCTGAAGAGACAGTTAGAGCCAATTAAAGATGATTATGATTTTATCATCATTGATTGTCCACCAGCTTTAGGAATGTTGACAGTAAATGCGATGACTGCTTCCGATTCTGTTTTAGTTCCAATTCAGTGTGAATTCTATGCATTAGATGGTCTTTCACAGTTAATCTATACAATTGAACTGATTCAGGATAGCTTGAATCCAGACTTGTATATTGAGGGTGTTGTATTTACAATGTACGATGCCAGAACAAATCTGTCATTGCAGGTTGTAGAGAACGTAAAGGATAATTTGCAACAGAATATTTACAAAACAATTATTCCGAGAAACGTAAGATTAGCGGAAGCTCCAAGTTACGGATTACCTATTAATCTTTACGATAAACGATCTTCTGGGGCTGAAGCATACAGAATGTTGGCAGATGAAGTGATTGAAAATGCACAGAAATAGCATAATTGTGTGCATGTAAATTAATATAATTTTAATTTTGTTTTATATAGTATTGTTTCACACTTTGGAAAACATAGAAGACATTATGTTTCACGTGAAACATTTGGGGTTCTATAATAGGACATAAACGTTTTTATGAAAGAAAATATTATGTTCCACGTAGAGCGTTTTTGATTTTGCAAAAAAGTAAAACGGTTGTCACGACAAAATATGATATGTTTCACGTGAAACATCTTTAAGTTTGGATGGAAGGAGCAGTTTTATGGCGGTTAGGAAAGGTTTGGGAAGAGGACTAGACCTTCTGATTCCAAAAGATGAAGGTACACCTAAGAAGTCAACAGGAAAAAGTAAGGATAAGAAAGAATTACAGGAAAATCAGGTTCTTTCTTTAAGTATTCATGAAGTTGAGCCGAATCGGAATCAGCCAAGAAAGCAATTTGACGAAGATGCAATAGAAGAACTGGCAGATTCTATAAAACAGTATGGAGTTATTCAGCCACTTATTGTACAGAAGAAAGATAATTATTATGAAATTATTGCTGGTGAAAGAAGATGGAGAGCCTGTAAGAAAGCTGGATTAAAAGAAGTTCCTGTAATTATAAAAAATTATGATGAAAAGGAAACATTAAAAATATCTCTGATTGAGAATATTCAGAGAGAAGATTTAAATCCAATTGAAGAAGCAAAGGCCTATGAGATTCTTCATAATACATATGGATTAAAACAGGATGAGATTGCAGCGAGTGTATCGAAGAGTCGAACCGCGATTACCAATATTATGAGATTGCTGAAGCTTGACGAGCGAGTTCAGAATATGGTTATTGAGAATCTTATTAGCAGTGGTCATGGAAGAACTCTTTTGTCCATTGCTGATGGGGATGTGCAGTATCAGTTAGCAGAGAAAATTCTTGATGAGAATTTAAGCGTTCGGGAAGCAGAGAAACTAGTCAAATCAGTACTAGAACACAAGGATGATGATAAGACTTCAGAAGAAGAGTCACTTCAGGAAAAGAGTATGATTAACTTTTTTGAGAATAAGATGAAAGATATTCTGGGAAGTAAAGTTGTCATTAAAAACAAGAAAAATAATAAAGGGAAAATAGAAATAGAATATTATTCTAAAGATGAACTAGAGAGAATTATTGATTTGATTCAGACTATCAAAGAGTAGTGTAGAATCCTTGGTTTGATTCAGACTATCAAAAAATAGTGTAAAATCCTTGGTTTGATTCAGACTATCAAAAAATAGTGTAGAATCCTTGGTTTGATTCAGACTATCAAAGAGTAGTGTAGAATCCTTGGTTTGATTCAGACTACTAAAAAATAGCGCAGAGTTCTTGATTTGGACTATTAGGATAATAGTAATAGCGTGGAGTCCTCGATTTGATTCGGATTGCTAAGAGATAGTGTAAAGTCCCTGATTTGATTGAGACTATTAAAGAATAATAGAAAACACATTGTATAGTTTGTAATTAAGAGAAAGACATAAACATAATAAATAGTGTCAGTTGACAGAAAAAGTAAAGCTAGAAAAAATGACATTATTGACAGAAGATGATGGAGAAAAAGTATGAATAGTAGAATATTAAATTTCTTTAATGTGAAATTGGATGCATTTATTGTTTTTGTATCTGTTGTAGTTGTAATTATGTTCATAGCACTATTCTTTCTTCTTTTAGATTACTTAAAGATGAGAAAGAGATATGTGGAATTTATGACAGGTGAGAGTGGAAAATCTTTGGAATACACAATTTATAAAAGGTTTAGGGAAATTGATGAACTGAAAGTTGGTCAGAAAGATAATGACGACCAGATTGCGATTATCTATGATATGCTGCGAAGAAATTACAGCAAAGTTGGTATGTATAAGTACGATGCATTTAATGTAGAGAATTCTCTTAGTGGTGGAAGTATCAGTTTTGCACTGACTCTTTTAAATAGCAGAGATAATGGATTTATTTTAAATGCAATACATAACAGAGCAGGATGTCACGTTTACCTGAAAGAAATCAGAGCAGGAGTTTGTGAACAGGTATTAGCTGAGGAAGAAAAGATTTCTCTTGATATGGCTCAGAAGTATGATGAGAAAAAAGATACAGAGAAGTAGGAGAAATAATAAAGATATACTGAACACAACCGTGGGACACACGGGGAAAGCTCGCTTATGCTTAGCACAGTAGTGTATCGAACGAGAACCAAACTTGCCGAGGATGGCCTCTACAGGTGGGGAGGATGTCACTAGTTAAAATAATATTAGAAAAACATATAACGAATAAGCTATATGAAAGACAATAATAGGTAAAAGAAATATTAGAGAAATTGATGAACTGAAAGTAAAAGCGTAAAAGAAAAAGAGTTAAGATGTGTATTAGCATATCTTAACTCTTTTTAACTTGCTTTCTGAATTATATAAATATATAATGATGATACGGAATTAAATAGTAAAAGGAGTGAGAAGGAGCGGCATTTATGCGAGAATATTTAAAAGCAATTGGTTTTAGTGATTTGAAAAACAGAAGAAAGATAGATGAGTTAATCAACGAGATAAGAGAAAATCCTAGTAGAAAAAACTGGTTTCAAATAGATGAGAATGAAGCAATATTCACTTATGAAAAGGATTTTGGTGAAGCAGTAGGAATAGCTGTAATAGAGATTATGGACAGAGACGGTTATCGTACAGTAGATTATTTTTATCCTTATGTAAGAGGTGCGAATTATCTGTATCATGAAGATTTAGAATTTGAACATTATACAGATAAGGAAGGTTATGCTGGTATTTGTGATGAGAATAATATTGGTATTCCTTTAATTTTCCATGTAAATAATCCGGTAGATTATTTAAAATTAGTATACGGAAAGTTTCATGATGAAATTAACTGCATGACATTATCAGGGATGGCGAAGAAGGGAATGATTATCCTTCCTGTAGAAAAGGATGAATTCCAGGAGAGGGAAGAGAGAAGAGGTAATGAACTTCGCAATGAGATGATTGATGCAGCGAAAGCAGGAGACGTAGAGGCAATGGAACAACTGACACTTGAAGATATGGATACATATACAGCAGTTAGCAGCCGTTCTAAGAGAGAAGATTTGTTTACGATTGTAACCTCCTATTTTATGCCACATAGCGTAGAATGTGATAAGTATTCTGTTCTTGGAAAGATTATAAATGTAAGTGAGATGCAGAACAACAGAACAAAGGAAGTGTTTTATTATCTGTCAATCGAGTGCAATTCCATTCAGATAGAATTTACTATTGCCAAAGAAGATTTGACAGGAGAGCCTAAAGTAGGACGTAGATTTAAGGGTCTGTTATGGTTGCAAGGGGAAGTAGACAGTCTGTAAAAAGAGTTCAAGGGGAAGGCTCTCTGTCTGTAAGATAATAACGTGCAGAGAGAAGAATACAAAATAGAGAAAGATAATTAATCATAATTGTAAAAAAGAAGAAGTTGACAAAAGAAGAAAAATAATTTAATATATTCTATGTATGTTAAAGTGTTTCTATAGCTCAGCTGGATAGAGCGATCGTCTCCTAAGCGGCAGATTGTTCGATTCCTTCGAGCAGTAAAAATTGCATAAATCTTAAAAATGTCTCAGTAGCTCAGCTGGATAGAGCACACGTCTCCTAAGAATAAGCCGAGGCATTACCCTGAGGGAATTATAAAAAAACAACCTACAGTTCGATTTCATTCTGAATCGATAAAAAGTGATAACGAAGCGTTTCCCAATTTGGCGAATGCTCTGATGTCACCAAAGCAGAAAAATCTGTGATTGACAGCTTGTAAAAGGGCTGATAATCTAATATATGGCCGTCGGGCAAAATCCCAGAACCCCAGTAAAATCAAGGGTTGCGGCATGTGTCGTCATAGCTCAGCTGGATAGAGCACTCGCCTCCTAAGCGAGGGGTCGGAGGTTCAAATCCTCT
>CAVCBH010000284.1:0-2478 GCA_963600375.1 bacterium
ATTCTTTTATTCTCTGAGGGCGTCTACCTTGCCTGTGGCAAAGCAGAATTATTTAATTGTAATTATCACCTGCTGATAGTGAGTTAATGTATGCTCTCCATCATCCTGTGCCCGAACAATTAAATGAATCTTTTGTCCGGCTTTTGCATCTTCTGGAATCTTGAAGCTGATGGTATCAGAAGCAGCACCTTTTAATGTTAATGCAGTTTCTGTTGTACTTGCATCCGTGTACTCACTCCAGCTTACTGTTACATAATCATCATCTGGGTCAGTTGCGATTGCATGTAATTTTAATGTTTCTCCAGCAGATGCTTTTATATCTGTGCCTTCCATTACAGATACTTTTGGTGCATGGTTTGCTTTTGCATAATCATTAGTGATACACCAATCTGCTCTTGCTGCGAAATCATTCTGAATATCATCAATATATTTCCAACTGGATTCTACGGTTTTAGTACTTCCATCTTCATTTACAGAATACACATCTTTTACAGCATTCCAGTAATTTAATTCCTGTCCTTTACTGTTCTTCTTATCTGCTTTTGCATATCTTCCACTGAATCCGCCGTTTGTTACATCTTCAAGTGTTCTAAGACCTGTGTCAAGTAACATAAAGAATGTTGGAGAATCTCCTTCAGAAAGGAAATCATATCTCTGATATTTCTGTACTGAATTAAATCCACCCCACCAGTTTAAACTGTCTAATAATTCTTCGTTTGTTCCAAACTGGCTTCCTTCTTCCTCTCCTTTTAAGTAAGTTCCATCACCCCAGGTTACATAATTATTAAGAAGTGCACCATGTTTTCTTATAAGATTTTTTTGCATAAATTCTGCATAAAGTGTCTTTTTGCTGGAATCTTCCGGCTGTGTACGCCACATATATGCATAGCTTGACATCTGGGAACAACTCATAAACTTGATTTCCGGCCATTCTTCTGCGATATATTCTGAATAGGTCTCATCCTGTTCACCACAGGCAGGGATTACAACTTTATTGATAATCTTCTTACGAATCGCATCCCATTGTTCAGTTCCTTTGTACTCTTTTTCAATATCTTTTAATGCTCTGGCAATTGTATTCGTTCCACCCCATGCTAAAAGATATAATGTTCTCTCATCATTATCAAGAATTGCTTTCTTTATAAGTTCAGAACCTTCGGTTGCACTATCCATTTCTCCTTTATATCCAATATTTCCAACCTTTGTAACACTCTTTAAATATGCTGGTGTAGGATAGCTTTTATCATGTTTCTTCAAATTCGGATATACTTCCTGGTATGCATTCAGATATTTTTGCATCCATTCTGTTCCAGGCCAGCGGTATGGTTTTGTGTACGATTCTTCTTTCTGTCCTTCGACACCTTTCCAATGGAATTTAGAAGAAGACTGCACAATCCCCTGAATATCTACTTCATTAGAGTATAATAGAATATGAATCAGTGAATTCATATCATCTACTTCTGCATCCTGTGTTACGATACATCTTGGTCGCTGTGTTTTTGTTACAGTTACATTTACAGAAATACTTCGGTTACTTCCATCCATCGTTTCTGCTGTAACTTTACAGGAACCCTGTGCAATAGCAGTAATAACTCCCTTATTATCTACTGTTGCAACGTTATTATCAGAAGTTGTATACTTTAATTTTTTATTTGTTGCATTTGTCGGTAATACTGTAACAGCCATCGTTTCAATATTACCTTCATTCATTGTTATATCATATTTCTTTACTGTAAGTGATGTAACTTTCGTTACGACAGGTGTTTGTTTTGCTTTTTTCTTAACAGTAATCTTCTGTTTTGCCTTTAAGACTTTCTTTCCAACCTTTGCCTTTGCAGTAATCGTTACCTGTCCTGTTTTCATCCCTTTAACAACACCCTTACTATTTACCTTTGCAATACGGCTGTTAGAAGTTCTGAAAGTGATCTTTACTTTAGCTTTTGCAGGCTTTACTGTGACTTTTAACTTTTTCTTCGCACCTACTTCTATAGTCGCCTTTTTCGCCATAGTAATTTTCTTTGCTTTCACTGCTGCATCGGTATTAAGCATCGTCGCTGGCGATGCCATAACAGACACTGCCATGATAAATGCCATAACCAATGCGGTAACCTTTCCTCTCTTCATCTCTTCTCCTCCTTTTGTACAGATTTACTAATTTTATCGTTTTTTCTCCTGTACAATTATGGATTTTACCCCCCCTCAAGCCCATTCGTCAACCTATTTCGATAAATCAGCATTAAAAAGTGTTTATTTCATAAATTTTTATATAAACTTTCACAAGAATCTTGTTTTTCTTTTACACTTGATAATATAGCAATTTCTGATTTATGAGGCCACGGGATAACAGACGAGCCGGCATTCCCAAATCCACCCCATCAGGGAAATAAATTCTGCTGCTCCAGCCAAAACACAGCCCTCAGGGAATAAAACAATCCATATTTGTGGCCTGGGAGCTGCGAAACTATAGCATAATGTTAG
>CAVCBH010000285.1:0-2171 GCA_963600375.1 bacterium
AGATTTTATAGTTTGATTCGTAACTCTTTTGTTGCGAACTGCAAAATGATTGTCCCTAAACTATTATTACTGAACGGATGCTGCATTAGTTTTGTATGTAATTCACATTTGTTGTATAGTTATAAAGCATTATCAATAAAACAAATTTTTGGAGAATATTATGACAGAAAAAGAAAAAATGTTGAATCAAATGATTTATGACGCAAATTATGATAAAGAATTATTAAAGGAGAGAGTGCAGGCAAAAGAATTATGTTACGACTATAATCAGCTTCGTCCATCTGATGAAGAAAGCCAGAAAAGAGTAATGCAAAAGTTACTTGGAAAGACAAAAGAAAATTTTACAATTATAGCTCCATTTTGGTGTGATTATGGATATAATATCGAGGTTGGAGAGAATTTTTTTGCATCGTCTGAAGGGACCGAAAAAACGGACAGAAGAGGATGATACGAACGAAACGATTGATAAGATTGCAGCAGCAAATATGATTTTGATTGCAGTTTCTTTTGATGATAAAAGGATACGGATGTTTTTTTGTTCATGATACGATTCCTGATGTTATGATCTGGATGATACCAATTGTATTCATGAATTCACTCTTGTTTTTCTTTCGCGATACCCGTATAATAGCAGAGAAAAACAAGAGAGGAAAAGAAAAGTTTATGAATGAATCAAATCAAGTAATTCGTGATGCGAAGAAGCTGGGTGTGCCGAAGATATTAATTCTTGGAATACAGCATATGTTCGCGATGTTTGGTGCTACGATTTTAGTGCCGATTTTGGTAAATAGTTATTTTATGGATGCCTGTGGAGAACATCCAACAAGAGGGCTTACTGTAGCGGTAACGCTGTTTTGTGCAGGATTTGGAACATTATTATTCCATGTATGTGCGAGAATGAAGGTTCCGGCATTTCTTGGTTCTTCTTTTGCGTTTTTGGGTGGTTTTTCCACAGTAGCGCATTTGAATACGGGAATCTATGTGGGAATGAGTGCAAATGAGAAGGCAGCTTACGCCTGCGGTGGTGTTGTAGTTGCTGGTCTTCTATATGTAGTAATGTCCCTTATTATTTGCTTAGTTGGTATTAAGCGTGTTATGAGATATTTACCACCAGTAGTAACTGGACCGGTTATTATCTGTATCGGTCTTAGCCTTGCATCTTCTGCGATTTCTAATGCTTCAACAAACTGGTTTTTAGCATTTGTGGCATTGGCGGTAATTATTGTTTTCAATATTTGGGGAAAAGGTATGTTTAAGATTATCCCAATCCTTATGGGGGTTGTGATTTCTTACATTGTTGCCCTGATTATGAATGTGGCAGGATTTACAAATCCAGACGGTTCCGCTATCTTGAATTTCTCATCTGTAGCTTCATCTGGTTTTGTGGGACTCCCTCCATTCCAGATTTGTAAGTTTGATGTGACAGCAATTCTTGTTATGGCTCCAATCGCGATTGCAACAATGATGGAGCACGTTGGAGATATGTCTGCTATTTCTGCAACTGTCAATAGAAACTTTTTAGCAGACCCAGGACTTCACAGAACACTTCTTGGAGATGGTCTGGCAACAGCATTAGCTGGTCTGATCGGTGGTCCTGCCAATACAACTTATGGGGAAAATACTGGTGTATTAGAGTTAAGCCATGTGTATGATCCATTAGTTATTCGTATTGCAGCCTGCCTTGCGATTATTATCAGTTTTATTCCAAAGGTATCTGCAATTATCAGTACGATGCCATCTGCCATTATTGGCGGTGTCAGCTTCATGCTTTATGGTATGATTTCGGCTATCGGAGTTCGTAACGTTGTTGAGAATAAAGTAGATCTCACAAAATCAAGAAATCTGATTATTACAGGTGTTATCTTTGTGTGTGGACTTGGCTTTGGTGATGGATTAACTTTCACAGTAGCAGGAACATCTATCACACTTACTGCCTTATCCATTGCAGCTATCGCAGGAATACTCTTAAACATTATCCTTCCGGGAAATGATTACGAGTTTGATGAAACTTCTGATTGATATGCCGCAGGCAAAATAGACGCTCCCTAAAAGAGACCATAGCCTATATTTGTGACTCTATCACTGCGGGTTAAATGTTCGCTTCCATGCTCACATCCAATCCTCGCTCTAGAGCGTGTCTGAAAAATGCTTTCTGCAAGATGTGCATCACA
>CAVCBH010000286.1:0-4206 GCA_963600375.1 bacterium
GCAGATTGCAGGAATGATTTTTCAGACACGCTCTAAGGCCACAAATATAGGCTATGGTCTCTTTTAGGGAGCTGTTTCTCTGGCTGCAAAAGTGAAATCAGAATTTCTTCTGGAAAATTTGGAATTTTCCAGAAGACTGTGGTTTGCCGGGAACTAAATTCTATAAGACTGACATTTTAACTATTGTTGTAGTAATTTGTGTTTTATTGTTCAGTTTAATGCTGATAAATTTACGAATTATAAACAGAATGATATTACGACAGCAATTGAGTGTCAGTCTCTCAAATTTAGTTTCCCAGTAAGTTGCAGACTTCTGAAGAATCCTCAAATCCTTTCAACCATAAAATTTTAATTTATATAGGCAGCCAAAAAACAGCCCGCAGAAAGAGAAAGAAGCTATATTTGTGGCCTGGGAACAAAGGTTGGATGCGAGCGCATAAGCGAACATTCAACCTGCAGCGACGAAAGTCACAAATATAGCTTCTTTCTCTTTCTGCGGGCGTCTCCTTTGCCTGCGGCAAATTCAAAATTTTCCTAATTTCCTCTATTGAACCAACGCACTATTAATGTTACAATAGAAACATTGCGATCATATAAAACAAATGATGGAGGAAAGTAAAGATGGCAACAAGATGGAAAAGAATGCTGTCTGTTCTGCTCATAGCAGTTATGGTTACTTTGATGGCTGCCGGTTGCGGAAACCAAACAGCGACAACGAAAAATACGGGCAGTTCAAAGTATCGTGTCTGTATGATTACAGACTCAGGTGATATTACAGACCAGTCTTTTAATCAGACAACTTATGAGGCATGTCGTGATTATTGTCAGGAGCATGATATTGATTTTACTTACAAGAAGCCGGATGGAGATACGGATTATGCGAGAACAGCGATGGTCGATGTGGCAGTAGCAGAAGGTTATAATATCCTTGTTATGTCAGGATATGTATTTGCACAGACAGTCATTGATGTTACGTTTAAGTATCCAGATATTAAGTTTATTGTACTTGATATGAGTGACAGTGATATTGGGGCAGCAGCAGTAGGTAATGATTACTACGCGAATCCAGATGCATATAATGTAGCAGATTATTATAATACAAAGAATACATATCTGGCGATTTATCAGGAGGCAATTCCTGGATATCTGGCTGGATATACCGCAGTAAAACTTGGTTATCGTCATTTGGGATTTCTCGGAGGTCAGGCAGTTCCTGGTGTTATGCGTTATGGATACGGTTATGTGCAGGGAATTAATGCGGCAGCCGAAGAAATGGGCATCACAGAGGATGTGACAATTGAGTATGCTTATGGTGGGCAGTTCTACGGTTCTACCGAGATTACGGCGGCAATGGATACCTGGTATAATAACGGAACAGAAATCGTATTTGCCTGTGGTGGAGGTATTTTCACTTCTGCTGCGGAAGCGGCAGCAAAGGTTGGTGGTAAGATTATTGGTGTTGACTCTGACCAGTCTTCCGTTATTGATGCATATGGAAAGGGCATGACAGTTACATCTGCGATGAAGAGCCTGACAGCTACAGTAAATACAATGCTCAGTTCTATTATTTATGATGGAACATGGAGTGAGCACGTTGGTAAGGTAGAGAATCTTGGACTAATCTCTAAAGAAGATATGTCTTTGAATTATGTAGGACTTTCAGAAGATACAACACAGTGGAATGACAAGTTTGGATTGGAAGATTACAAAAAGCTTGTTGCTGATATTTTTGATGGAAAGACTCAGATTAGCAATAGTATAGATAAGATGCCAGAGACTTCAGTAAAGCTGAATGTCCGTCAGGGTACGATTAAGTAAAGAGGAAGGATATAATTATATGTCTGAATATGCAATTGAAATGTTGAATATTACAAAACGTTTCCCGGGAATTATTGCAAATGATAATATTACACTACAGTTAAAAAAGGGAGAAATTCATGCTCTTTTAGGCGAGAATGGAGCAGGTAAATCTACTTTGATGAGTATTCTTTTTGGATTGTATCAGCCAGAAGAAGGAGAGATTCGAAAAGATGGGAAAAAGGTAGATATCAAGAATCCAAACGATGCGAATGCGTTAGGAATCGGAATGGTGCATCAGCATTTTAAGTTAGTAGAGTGTTTTTCAGTCCTTGATAATATTATTCTTGGTGTGGAGACAACAAAGCATGGTTTTCTTAAAAAAGATGATGCGAGAAAGAAAGTTATGGAGTTATCCGAGAAGTATAATCTTCTGGTGGATCCGGATGCAATCGTAGAAAATATCACGGTTGGTATGCAGCAGAGAACAGAAATTCTGAAGATGCTTTACCGTGATAATGATATTCTTATTTTTGATGAGCCAACAGCCGTACTTACCGTTCAGGAAATTTCGGAACTGATGCAGATTATGAAAGGACTTGCTGCAGAAGGGAAGAGTATACTTTTTATCACACATAAGTTAAATGAGATTATGGAAGTAGCAGACCGCTGTACAATTCTTCGTAAAGGAAAATATATTGATACTGTCAATGTTAAAGATACAACTCCAGAAGAACTTTCTTCCATGATGGTAGGTCGTAACGTAAGCTTTACCGTAGAAAAAGCTCCGGCAAAACCGGGGAAAGTTGTTCTTGATGTAAAAAATATCACGGTGCCAGGAGAGCATCACAAAAAAGATGCAGTACGCAATGTTTCTTTCCAGGTTCGTGCTGGAGAAATTGTCTGTATTGCAGGAATTGACGGTAATGGACAAAGTGAGCTGATTTATGGTCTGTCCGGTCTTTCTGATATTAAAAATGGGATTATTTCATTAAATGGAGAGGATATTACGAAGAAGTCAGTAAGACAGCGTTCGGTTCTCGGTGAAAGTCATATTCCAGAGGATCGCCATAAACATGGTCTTGTTCTTGACTACTCTCTAGAGAATAATTTAGTTCTTCAGACGTACTTTAAGTCACAGTTTACAAATAAGTTTGGATTCTTAAAGAAAAAAGAGATTCATACTTATGCAGAACGTCTGATCAAAGAATATGATGTACGTTCTGGACAGGGTGCGACCACGCAGGTAAGAGCCATGTCCGGTGGTAACCAGCAGAAAACGATTATTGCGCGAGAAATTGATAAAGATCCCTCTTTACTTTTAGCAGTACAGCCAACACGAGGTGTGGATGTCGGTGCAATTGAGATGATTCATAAACAGATTGTTGCAGAAAGAGACAAGGGAAAAGCCGTTCTTCTTGTCAGCTTAGAATTAGATGAGGTTATGGATGTTCCTGACAGAATCCTTGTTATGTATGAGGGAGAGATTGTCGGAGAATTTAAGCCAGACGAGATTACCGTAGAAGAACTTGGTCTTTATATGACTGGTGCCAAGAGACAGGGAGAGTAGTATAGAATGAATACAGAGAGAGAAAAGAAGAATATACTGTCCAGCGGAGCAGTTCAGACGTTGCTTGCCTCTTTAGTCTGCATCGTGCTTGGACTTTTCGTTGGATACATTGTACTTTTATTAATTAATCCGGCAGGAGCAGGAAGAGCGATTACTTCTATTTTAAAGAACTTCCTTTACTTTCCAAGACCGGAAGTTGCCTTAGAATATTTCGGAAGCACACTGGTAAAGTCTTCGCCACTTTTAATGTGTACATTATCTGTACTTTTTGCGTACAAGGCAGGGCTTTTTAATATCGGTGCTTCTGGCCAGTATGCGGTTGGAGCAGGATTTGCTTTATATTTTGCTATTCATTTTGGCGCACCGTGGTGGGTATGCATGATTCTTGCCATGTTCGGTGGGGCAGTACTTGGTGCGATTGCCGGAGCATTAAAAGCATACTTAAATGTAAATGAAGTTATTGCCTGTATTATGTTAAACTGGATTAGCTTATATGCAGTGAATACAGTGCTTACCGCAGTAAAAGAGTCAGGAACAACTTATACTCTGCCTCTTAAAACCAACAGCCCGCAGGCATTGATTCCAGGACTTGGTCTGCAACATCTTTTTTCAGATAACCGATATGTAACAATCGCCATCCCATTAGCAGTGATTTGTGCAATTTTGATTTGGGTTATCCTCGAAAAGACAAAGCTTGGTTATGAGTTAAAGGCAACAGGTCTTTCTATCAACGCGGCCAAATATGCTGGTATGCGTGAGAAGAGAAATACGATTCTTACGATGGCGATTTCTGGAGCACTTGCAGGACTTGGTGCGGCATTTTTATACTTAAGTGTAAT
>CAVCBH010000287.1:0-21513 GCA_963600375.1 bacterium
TCTAACAATACTTTAGAAACTAGATGGATGGAACACTAGAGCGTGTCTGAAAAATAAGTAAGCCTCTTCTCTGGATGCATTTAAACTTGCTTTAACGTACTAATTGCTCTTTTTCTCAATAAGTTTATCAAATCCAAAAATCTCCAGAGTTGACTTCCCTGCTTTTAACTGTTCTACTATTTTAATTTCTTTCTGGAATTTCTGCTCTGCTTTTGCAAATACTTCATCTTCATCTTCTTTTCTTACGACTACAATTCCATCACAATCTCCAAAAACAATGTCGCCTGGATGGATTTCCACTCCACCGACTCTGACTGGTACATTAATCTGTGCAAGACTTTCTTTTACTGTTCCTGATGGATTCAATGCACGTACAAACATAGGAAATCCCATTTCTTTAATATCTTCCGCATCACGGCAGCTTCCGTCTAAGACAACACCGGCAAGTCCTCTCACCTGACAGGCTGTTGCCATAACATCCCCAAAATGTCCTGCTTCAGAATATCCATTACATGCAAGCACAAGTACATCACCTGGCTGTGCTGCATAAATTCCCTGATGCATTGCAAGATTATCTCCTGGATAGCACTGTACTGTAACAGCACGTCCAACCATCTTGGACTTAGGGTCTAACGGTTTCAATCCCGAATCTACAGCTCCATGGATTGTATTATTATCTTCTATATTTCCTGTTGGAAGTTTTAATAATTGTTCTCTAACCTCTTTTGTCAGTTCCATTTCTATTCTCCTCCGGCTCACTGCCAGAAGAAAAATGCTCTGTCTGGCAGCTTTATGAACTTATTATATAAACTTATTATTTCAGCATCTTTTCATAATTATATTTTGTATCAACTTCAAGAGAAGATAATCCAGAACGAAGATCTGCAATCATAGCCTCTTCTTTTTCATAGAGACTTTCTGCCTTTGTGATAACCTCTTCTATTCTTTCCCATGGAATAACGACTACACCACTTCTGTCAGCTAAAACTGCATCGCCCGGACGTACCTGCACGCCACCAAACTGAACCATCACATTTGTAGCCTCTTCCATAATCCTGCCTCTTGCTGTAGCTACAACAGAACCTCTGGAATATACAGGGAATTTAATTTCTACGAAATCATCCACATCACGAACAGCTCCGTCTACAACAACGCCAGAAATTCCTTTTAACTGTGCTCCATTTGCTAAAATTCCTCCCCAGCAGGATGTATCTAATCTGCCGCCATTATCTACAACGACAATATCTCCCTCTTCTGCAGCTTCAATTGCTTTGATTCCGAGATGTGTTTTCCCTGTTGTCAAACCTGCTGCAGTCATCTTAACAGTCACTGCACGTCCTGTAATTTTCTCTGCGCCTTCCCATATTGGACGAATGCCGTATGTAGAACCTTTTAATCCTAATGCATCAAGGGCATCTGAAACATTTGTTGTGGAAAGCTTTAATAAACGCTCTCTGTACTTCTCGTTAAATTCGCTCATATTTCTTTTCTCCATTCCTGATTCATTTCAATTATTCATCTCTGGTTACTTTAACAACTCCATTTGTTGCGTCAACAACCACATGGTCTCCTGTCTTAATCTTTGTAATATCAATCTGATCCACCATAGGAAGTTCTGCAACAATTGCTCCAATTACTGCTACCTGCTCTGCTTCCATATTAACGATTGCTGCCGGACCTACACCATTCTTTACTACATCATAAAGCATGTAAGAACCACCTGTAGAACCTTTTCCTTTTGGATAGCACAGGATTTTTCCACCTAAAACAGCGCCTTCAATTTCATGTTTTCTTTCAATAATAACACCTGTTTTAGGATTTACTGTTCCCATAAAAGAGATTCCATCTTTTGTTACGATTGCATCGCCTTCTGCATAGCCTTCTACGATACATCTTCCTTTTAATTCAAATTGCATTTATCTTCCCTCCCATTTACCTTCAAGAGCTACCTGAATACATTCTTCTGTATTTAAAATTACTGGTTCCATGTTCCATAAACCTGGTGCATAATGTGCCATCTTTCCTGAGTTTGTTGCTACTGTCTTATATCCTCTTGGTAATGTGTAGCAAAGTACAGGACAGGTATCACAAACAATCTCACCACCGGCTTCTTCAATTGTTTTTGTAATTCCCATCTTATCTCCGAGTTCTTTTACCATACGGGAAGTGCAAACCCATAAACCAGTTTTAATCTTCTTACCTTCTACTAATTTTGCTACCTCTGTCATTTCCTGAATACTTACATGTGGACATCCAATTACAACGAAATCAATTGGACCTGTCTGTGAAAACTTCTCACAAACTTTATCATATTCTGCCTGTCCAAATGTAAGAACTGGAAGTTCACTCTTTACAACATCTTCTTTCTTCTGTGCTTCTGGAGTAATTCCAATAATATGATACAGGGCAACTCCACCGGAAGATGCCAGTGCAGCACCTAATGCCTTTAATGCTTCAATTCTAGGACGTTCTTCGATTCCTTCAAAAACAGGTACTCCTGTCTTTACAATACTTCCTGCAAAGTAACCAAGTACTGCAAAATCTTTGTCTGTCTTTAATGGAATCTCTACCTTAACTAAATGTGTTCCTACACGGTTCTCATCTAAATGATATCCATAATTTGGAACACGTCCTGTAAGAGCTGCTGCAAGTGCTGTAGGACCACCTTCTCTGTTCGTTCTTGCACCGAGTACTGAGTTTACAAATGCAATCGCAGAAGATTCACCCCAGGCAACATGTTCTCCCTTCATTGGTACATGTCCATTCAGATATGGTGTACATGAATTCATTGGAATAGCGCCCATCTTTTCATAAGCTTCTGATAATTCAATCTGTTTCCTTGCAAACTCTTCCGGGAACCCCATCTTCTCCCAGTTCTCAGAGTCAATTCCGATTGTATTAAGTGTCATTGGAACACGAAATTTTGCTTCCTCGCTTGCTTCCTTTACATAGTTTAATCCGGCATCACCTGTTACTCTGTAAGATACTCCAGGAGAATGTACACTCTTTACTTCAAGCATACGGTCTGCCCCATAAATTTTTCCAAGAGCAACCAGTACTTTCATACTCTTCTGTACTGCCTTCCCATAATAACCATCCAGCATCTTCTGTTCTTCATCTGTTAATCTCATCATTACGCTCCTTTACTCATATAATTTTTAAATCTCACCCTTATTAAATTTTATAAGATACATTTAGTATTTATATTGTCGACAATCTTTATACCATAAAAATACCACCTATTTTCTTTTTTGTCAAGTCATTTTGCACAAAAAAATATCAAATTTACACGATAGTTATTCTCACATTTCCTATAAACTTAGTAAAGTACACAAACCTTTTGTTTCAATTCAACAGAAACTCCATAGAATCCCAATATTCTCCACTTATAATTTTCAGTATTACAAGAGGAAGTCTTTTTTGGCATCTCAAAAAATACTTTCTGTAAGATGTCGTTGCAATTTGTAGAATATTTTTCCTAAATGATGGACGACATCAACTAAACGAAGGCAAAATATGCTGAAAATTGAGATGTATGGATGATTACCTGCTTACAAAAATATCGCCAGCCATAACTGGGCTGACGATACAAAAAATTATTATTTTTTATTGTCCTCTTGACAGGTAGCACACCAGTCACAAATATAGGCTATCAGCTCTCTTTGGGAGCGTCCCCTTTGCCTGCATCAACTCAAAAGTTATTTCTCCGCATTGATTATCTTCTGGAATTCCTTCACATCTTTCGCAATCTCTCCGCTTAACAATATCATACAGATAAGATTTGGTATCGCCATCAATGCATTTGCAATATCAGAGAAGTTCCACACCAGTTCCAATGTCTGCGTAGCCCCAACATAAGCTACCAGTGAAAAGACAATTCGATAAATCATATTCAGCTTATGGGTTCCCATCAGATACTCAAAAGCTTTTTCTCCATGATATTCCCATCCAAGAATTGTAGAAAATGCAAATAAAGCAATACCTATTGTTACTAGATATCCACCTAATTTTCCAAGTACTGTGGAAAATGCAGCGATTGTTAATGCTGAACCAACATAGAGTTCTCCGGTTGCCGGATCAATCTGTCCGAGTACACCCGAACTTGCGATGGCAAGACCTGTGATCGTACAGACAACAATGGTATCCCAGAAAGTTCCGGTCATATTGATGTAAGCCTGCCTTACCGGATTATCTGTCGTTGCGGCGGCGGCTGTAATAGCAGCTGAACCCATTCCGGCTTCATTGGAGAAACAACCACGGGCTACACCATAACGAGCTGCATTCATCATAGAAGCAACGATATTTCCACATAAGGCTCCACCTACTGCCTTTATACTAAATGCCATTTTAAATATCATAACCATTCCTGTTGGAAGATTTTGTATATTTCCGATAATTACAATCAATCCAGCGATAACATAAAAAATTGCCATAACAGGAACTACTACAGAGGAAACTTTAGAAATTGTCTTAATCCCACCGATAATAATTAAAAGAGCGAGTACTGTGATCACAACACCAACTGTAGTTGTTGATACGCCAAAAGTTGCATTAATAGATGTTGCAATAGAATTTCCCTGTGTCATATTTCCGATACCGAAAGAGGCGATGACTGCAAAAAGAGCAAAAAGCCATCCAAGTACTGCTCCTAATTTCTTATTTTTCAGTCCTTTTTTCATTGTATACATTGGACCACCGGACATTTCCCCTTTTTCGTTTACTTCTCTGTATTTAATCGCCAGCATACATTCTGAGAACTTTGAAGAAAGTCCAAAGCAGGCTGAAATCCACATCCATACTAATGCACCAGCTCCGCCAGAAACCATTGCCGTTGCAACACCTACAATATTTCCAGTTCCAATGGTTGCGGCAAGTGCTGTCGTAAGTGCCGAAAATGGTGAGACATCTCCTGTTCCACGACTTTTTGTTCTTGCTTCTTTACTCAGTGTCTTTTTTAATGCCCACGGAAGATTTCTCCAGGTCAGGAAATTACACCGAACTGTCAGGAGTACTCCCGTTCCTACTAAAAGAACCAGCATCACTGGTCCCCATACGAAAGAGTCTATCTGTGATACAATATTACTTAAATTTAGCATACTTAATGCTCCTCTCTTTTTTGGATTTTCGTCTGTAATAGACTGTATCTATACTTAAAAGCATATGATATAACAAAAAGGAGCAACGAAAATCGTTGCTCCTTCAACTTATGAATCAAGTATATCATATATGACAATTATGTCAATATGAATTTTCATTCACAGAATCCTTCACTTTTATTTATGATATCATAATCACAGTTCAAACAAAGGCTCCTATTTATTCCATATCATAATGGTTTTACCCATCATCTTATTAATATCCATCTCAAATGCTTTTGTCATATCTGCAATAGAATTCACTTCAACCTGCGCACCTACGATATTACTGAGATAACCAAGAATCTCTGGATATTCCTGATACAGTTCAACAGTCTTTTCGAAATCAGCTCTTCCGCTTCGGCTGCTTCCATAAAGATGCAGTCCTTTTTCTAATACCATACGGGTATTGATTGGAACGGCATATTCCGATACACCAAGGAGAGCAATCGTTCCCTCTGGCTGAATGATATCAATCATCTGATCAATAGCTTTCTGTGAAGAATCTCCTCCTACACACTCAATAGCATGGTCAATCTTCATATCTTCCGGAATCTCCCATACAAGATGTGTCTCATCTGCAAAAGTAAAACTGCCCAGTTTATCTTCATTTGTTCCAAAGATAACAAGCTTAGTATCTGGATGCATGTAACGGAAAAATACGGCGGTAATATAACCTAAGTTACCATCGCCCCAAATACCTACAACATTCTTTCTTGCGTGAGTAAAACGCTCGAAACGACGAAGGGCATGTACACTGACACTGACAATTTCTGTAAATGCCGCTACTGTTCTGTCGATATCCTGTGGCAGACGTACCAGTCTGTCTCTGTCTAAAGCGACATTATCCTGCATAAATCCATCAAATCCACTTGCGCGGAACTTTGAGCTTCTCAGGTAATTCTCAGCGATAATATCATCTTTTTCCACTGGTGTATTCGGGATCATAACGACAAGTTCACCTGGTTTAAACTCACCTGTCGCATCATAAACTACATCACCGATTGCTTCATGAATGAGAGCCATCGGCAGTTTCTTCGCCATAACATCTGCCGGACGGGTTCCCTGATAATAACGCTGGTCTGCATGACAGATAGATAAATGCGTTGGACGCACAACTACCTTATCGCTATTTAAATCAATATCGTTAAATGCTACTTCAAATCTTCTGGGTGCTACCAGGCGATATACTGTATTTAACATTATTTATCTTCTCCTTTAATCAAAGTTTCAGCAACTCGCAGGTCGTATGGATAAGTAATCTTGATGTTAAAAACTTCTCCTTCTACTAAATGTACATCCTGTCCCTTGATAACAAAAATCTTGCAGGCATCTGTAAGAATCTCTTTCTCTTCTTCTGTCAGTCCTTCATAAAGCTCTTTTAACTTCTTTGCCTTGAAAGACTGTGGTGTCTGTCCCTGATACATGATAGAACGGTCTGGAATGTTACTGATAATCTCATGTCCTGCACTCTCTACGATAGTATCGGATGCTGGAATAACGGTATCACATGCGCCGTATTCCTGTGCATAACGAATATTATCTTCGATAATACGATATGTTAAGAATGGACGAACAGAGTCATGTGTTACGATAATCGTATCATCATCAAGACCATATTCCTTTTCAATGTAACGAATAGAATTCATGATTGTCTCATTACGGGTAGCGCCACCTTCAATTACCACAATCTTACTGGCATCATTAAAGTTCTTCTTTACCAGATTCTTTGTATGGTTAATCCACTGAGAAGGGCAAAGTACGATTAACTTTTCAAACTTACTGTTCACATAAAATTTCTCTAATGTATGAAGAATAATCGGCTTGCCACCAACGCTAAGATACTGTTTTGGTTTCTCAACATTTCCCATTCTGCTGCCGATTCCTCCGGCTAAAATTACTCCAAAAACCATGTTTCCTCCTTTACAGGGCATATACCCTTTAACAAGTAAAATAATGTAAACTTATCATATACCAAAGAGCGCAAACTGTCAATTAATTTACTATTTAATTCATTAGATGAACTACAGACGAATCCAGGGAAACCCATCCTCTATATTTGCTCCCAGGTCACAAATATAGAGGATGGGTTTCCCTGGATTTTGTGCTGTAGCGAGAGTAGAAGAATTAAACAGTTGGTGTTCGACCTGAAGATGAAAGTTGATGTCTTCTGCCTGCTCCAGAATAGTTTTTCTCTTCCTGGATGTCTGTTACTCAATGAATAAAATAGTAAAATTCTTTTTATCTGAGGAATAAATCAGAAAGATATTTTATTCCTGTGTTTGTTTTGAAAATATTTTTCTGTACTTTTTGGGCTGTTTCTTTGCTGCTTCCGTCTTCAAATAGATTTACCAGGAAGTCGGCTTCCACGAGAATTTGATAATCTAATCCTTCTATTTCGTTATAGGTATGGTGATGGGCGATAAGGAAAAGGACTCTGGCAATAACTGCTTCGTCGTATTCCAGAGCAAGCAACATTGGTTCTGCTACAGCTGGACCTTCTTTTTCCTGATATTTTCCGTTGGAGCTTCCGTATTTTTCTTCGCTTACTTTTATTCCGATATCGTGAACAATTGCTGCTGTTCGGAGGATATGCATTGTCTCTTTATCAAGGGATTCTGATTCACCGATTAATTTTGCAAATTCGTAAACTTTGAGGAAATGCTGAACTCTTTTGGGGTCGCCTGCATAGTATTCTATCATTTTTTCTATTAGTTTTCTGTCTCGTTCATCCATGATATTCTGTTCTCCTTGTGCTTTCTGTAAATAAATAGACTATTTTTAAAAAGACATATTTTCTTTCATTTAATAAACATTTTATCACAAAAATCTTCTATCGTAAAATGTATATTTTTTACCTGAATTTCACATCTTAATTAGAACTCAAGCAGCATTCAGATTCACTATCGCATTTCACACAAATCAAATTTTCCGCTTTGCAGCATGCCAAAGTAAAATCCCCCCAAGGAGGTTCTTATGAATATTTTATATGTTATTTTGCTTTCTGTTTTTTCTCTGATTGTTCTTTTCCTCTTAACGAAGCTGATTGGCTATCGGCAGATGTCGGAGATGAGTATGTTTGACTATATTAGTGGGATTACGATTGGGTCAATTGCGGCAGAGATGGCTACGGCGCTTGATTCGAGTTTTTTAGAGCCGCTTACGGCTATGATCGTTTATGGATTGCTGACCGCTTTGCTTGCTTTTGTTACAGGAAAGAATATGAAGATACGGCGTTTTATTTCGGGTTCTCCTTATATCTTGTTTAATGACGGGAATTTATATGAGGGGAATTTTAAGAAAGGGCATATTGATTTATCTGAATTTCTTGTGCAGTGCCGGTTGAATGGATTTTTTGATTTGAAGGAATTACAGACGGCGATTCTTGAGGAGAATGGCCGAATCAGTTTTCTTGCAAAATCGGAACACCGCCCAGCCTCACCTTCTGATTTAAATTTATCGCCGGATAAAGAATGGCTGCTCCCTACTTATATTATGGATGGAGAAATTCTTTACGAGAATCTCTTACATTCCGGAAAGGATGAGGAATGGCTTAAGAAACAGCTTTCTGCACACGACTGTAAACACTTGTCTGATGTGTTTCTTGCGACAGGAAACCAGCAGAATACTCTAAATGTTTATTTTAAAAATAACCGGAAAGGAAGCAGTGTTATCAAAGAGTAACACTCTTCCCTCCTGTAGGACTTTTCAGTGACATCCTTTAGCATCCGGAATCTTCTTGCCAGAAGAGGACACATTAATTTTTGAATTTTTTTCCCTTTTAGACTTCACAAATGAAAGTTTGTCTGTTATAATTGATTCGTTTCTATCATAAATCGACATTTTTCTCAATTTTTATTTCATTTTCTTTTTGTCGGATTTATGGTAGTACATAGAGATAATAAATTCATAATATAAGACGTTTTTAAACAATGATTTTTTTATGCGATTACCATTGTTTATATTTTTTACGTCTTTTTTCCGTACAGTGCGGACATGAGTTTTTTACAGGAACACATTCACCTTTTTACTTAGGAAGGGATGTACTCTCGGAAATTCTGTTATCAAAAGGTATTTGAAATTACGTTTTGGGCGCATATCACATTCATAGAAATTTTCGTCTGAATAAAACTGCGTTAACCAAGTATGACGAAATATGTCGCAAAATAAGATATGCGGATTGTTAAATATATTTTCTAAATACATTTTAAAGCAGATATATATTTTGAGAATACAAAATGCAAATTGGAGGATAAGATGAAAGATTTAATTGAAATCCGCTGGCATGGCCGTGGCGGTCAGGGTGCGAAAACTGCAGCACTTTTACTTGCTGATGTCGCTTTCAGTACAGGAATGTATGTACAGGGATTCCCGGAATATGGACCAGAGCGAATGGGAGCACCGATTACTGCGTACAATCGTCTGAGTAATAATCAGATTCGCGTACATTCTAACATTTACGACCCTGATTATGTCGTTGTTGTTGATGAAACTCTTTTAGATTCTGTCGATGTAACAGAAGGTCTGAAAGAAGATGGGGCAATCATTATTAACACAAAGCAAAAAAAAGAAGAACTTTTATCAAAATTAAATGGATACAAAGGTCGTGTGTATACGATCGATGCCAGAAAGATTTCTTTAGAAGCTCTTGGAAAGTATTTCCCGAACTCACCGATGCTTGCCGCTATCGTAAAAGTATCGGGTGTTATGAATGATGAGGCTTTCCTGGCAGAAATGCAGAAGTCTTACGCACATAAATTTGCTTCAAAACCAGAGGTGATCGAGGGTAACATGAAGGCTCTCTCCCTTGCTTTACAGGAGGTGCAATAATGGTATCAGATATCAACAAACTCGGACTTGACGTAAAATGGCAGGATCTCACTCCAGGATGTACCATCGTCGGAAGCTGTACTGCTGAAGTTTTCCACACCGGAGAATGGCGCGTGGATACACCAGAATTTATTGAAGAGAAATGTAAACAGTGTCTTTTATGTGTGCCTGTCTGCCCGGACAGCTCCATTCCTGTAAAAGAGGGAAAAAGACTTGATTTTGACTTTGACCATTGCAAAGGATGTGGCATTTGTGAAAAAGCCTGCCCATTCGGCGCAATCATTATGAAAAAGGGGGTAAGATAAGATGCCTATCAAAGAACGTTTATCTGGAAATGAAGCTGTTGCCAATGCGATGCGTCAGATTAATCCTGATGTTATGCCAGCTTACCCGATTACCCCTTCCACAGAAATCCCTCAGTATTTTACTTCTTTTGTCGCTAACGGAAAGGTAGATACCGTATTTATTCCTGTAGAAAGTGAGCACAGTGCCATGAGTGCCTGCGTTGGTTCCGAAGCTGCCGGTGCAAGAACAATCACCGCGACTTCTTCCTGTGGTCTTGCCCTTATGTGGGAAGTCCTTACTGTTGCCGCATCTGACAGACTTCCCATCTGCCTTGCCCTTGTAAACCGTACTCTCTCCGGTCCGATCAATATTAACTGTGATCATTCTGATGCTATGGGAGCAAGAAACACGGGATGGATTCAGATTTTTGCAGAAAATAACCAGGAAGCTTACGACAACATGGTACAGGCTTACCGTATCGCAGAACATAAAGATGTCCGCCTTCCTATCATGATCTGTCAGGATGGTTTCATTACAAGCCACGCTGTAGAAAATATTGAATTATTAGAAGATGATGTGGTAAAGAACTTTGTCGGCGAATATGAGCCTGAACATTACCTGTTAAAGGATAACGAATCATTTGCCGTTGGTCCATATGCTGTAACCAACTATGTTATGGAAGCAAAACGTGCTCAGATGCAGGGGCTTCGCAATGCAAAACAGGTGACTCTCGATGTTGCAAAAGAATTTGAAAAAATCTCCGGCCGTTCTTACGGATTATTTGAAGAATATCGTATGGAAGATGCTGAATATGCAATGGTACTTATCGGTTCCGCAGCAGGAACAGGAAAAGATACGGTAGACATGCTCCGCGAACAGGGCATTCGGGCCGGTCTTTTAAAGATTCGTCTGTTCCGTCCATTCCCTGCTGAAGAAATTGCCAAGGCTCTTAAAAATGTAAAATATCTTGCAATCATGGACCGTACGGAAGACTATAACGGACACTGCGGACCTCTTGGAGCAGAAATCAAGTCTGCCCTCTACAATGCAAACCTCCATCCGACTACATTAAACTACTGTTATGGTATCGGTGGCCGTGATGTTACTGTAGAAAGCCTGGCTTCTGTTTTTGAAGATTTACAGACTGCCAAAAAAACAGGCGAACTTGGCGAAACCTACCGTTATTTATCTGTCAGAGAATAGGAGAAACAATCATGGCTTATAATTTAAAACAAACATTAAATAAAGAAGAACGTTTATCACCGGGCCATAGAATGTGTGCCGGATGTGGTGCGACTATCGCTGTAAGAAATGTACTTCGTGGACTTCACGAAGAAGATGAGGCGGTTATCACCTGTGCAACAGGCTGTCTGGAAGTATCTTCCTTCATGTACCCATATACTGCATGGAAAGATTCCTTTATCCACGATGCTTTTGAAAATGCCGGTGCAACCTGTAGTGGTGTTGAGGCTGCTTATCGTGCTTTAAAGAAAAAAGGCAAAGTAAAAAATACACATAAATTCATTACCTTTGGTGGGGACGGTGGTACATACGATATCGGATTCCAGTCTTTATCTGGTGCAATGGAACGTAACCATGATATGGTTTATGTCTGCTATGATAACGGTGCTTATATGAACACAGGTATTCAGCGTTCCTCTGCCACTCCAATGTATGCAGATACAACTACGACTCCTGTCGGCTCTGAATCTGACGGAAAAGCCCAGAACAGAAAAGACTTAACACAGGTAATCGCTGCGCATAACATTCCTTATGTTGCACAGACTACCTTTGTACAAAACTTCAAAGATCTGCATACAAAGGCAGAAAAAGCAATCTATACAGAAGGTGCTGCTTTCTTAAATGTCATGGCTCCATGTCCACGAGGATGGCGTTACAATACACCTGATATTTTAGAAATCTGCCAGCTTGCGGTAGATACCTGCTTCTGGCCATTATTTGAGGTCATTGATGGCGAATGGATTGTAAACTATGTTCCTAAGAAAAAGCTCCCAATCGAAGACTTCTTACGCCCACAGGGAAGATTCAAACATTTATTTAAGCCTGGAAAGGAAGAGTTGATTGGACGAATTCAGGCAGAGGTTGATAGGAAATGGGAAGAATTGCTGACAAAAGCTAAATAGGATTTGTCACAGGCAAAGCTGACGCCAACGGAACAATAAATAAGGCATATTTGTGACTTTAGTCGCGGCGTGTTGAATACTCGCTTAAAGCGCTCCTATCCAACACTTGCTCCGAGGCCACAAATATGCCTTATTTATTGTTCTGTTGGCTGACTTTGGCTGTATAATAAATCACCAGTTATATTTTTCTCACTTTTTCAATATATTTTTATAATTCTTCCCATTTGTCAAAAAATTTGAGGAAGAAGACAAGAAAGATAGAAACTCTAAAAAAATTAATCTCACCAAATTGCGACTGTCTTGAAACTTCAATCAATTAGAAAAGCAATAAATTTTTGTATATTATAACAATAATTTAAGTGTCAGTCCTTTGAAAATCACCCCCACAGAAAGCCACAATCTTCTGGCAATTCCCCGAATCCCCAACATTAAATAGTAATTTCATCCCCAGCCAAAGCACAGCCCTCAAAGAGAGGCTATCCCCTATATTTGTGGCCTCGGAGCAAGGTTTGGATGCGAGCGCGTAAGCGAACATTCAAACCGCCGCGACTAAAGTCACAAATATAGGGGATAGCCTCTCTTTGAGGGCGTCTCCTTTGCCTGCGGCAAATTACCATTTAATCCTGAAGACTTGCTTCTATATCTGCAATCTCCTCTAAATATTCTTTTTCAAGTCTTTTGTAGTCTCCTTCTCTCAGTACTTCCAGTTTATTTTTCAGATAGGTAAGCTGCTTTCTCAATTCATGTTTAAATTGTACATCCGTTGGCATTTCAACCATCCTTCCACCGCCTTCCAATTATTTTTACTACAATTATAGCGGATTAAAAATACTCTGTAAACTTCTTGCTGAAACTTTTATAAATCCAATCTTTAATTTGCATTATATTCCAGCTTCTGCATTTTGTCAATATTTGTATTTGAAGTGTATTTAGAACCATTTTTATTTTTCAAATCTCATATTTCCATAGTAAATTCTGAAAATGTGTAAAAAATATTTTCTATAAGATAACATTACAACTTATAGACAATTTCATCTAAATGAAGCTAGCATCTTATTCATCTTTATGTCAATCCTTTGAAAATCAACTCTACAAAAAGTCACAACCCTCTGGCAATTTTCCAAATTTTTCCCAACATCAAATAGTAATTATTAAATGAATAGTAAACGATGCTATTGAGAAATTTTGTCGGATTGCTCAAAGAATAAAAAAAGAACCGCTAAAAAATTTATTGAATTTTGTGACTTTGGGCTGCGGAATTTTGACCATAGAAACTTCGCATTCGTTTCTGCGAAGTTTCTGTTTTATTGGGCAAAATGGAGCGTTTAGCGCAACGGAACAAAATCAATAAATTTTTTAGCGGTTCTTCTTAATAATCCTTCTGGCAATCCGACTGCCGTTTTCTCTTTTCGGGAGCGTCTCCCTTGCCTGCGGCAATTACTTCAACATCGAGGCAACCATCTGGTTTACGAGTTTACCATCTGCCTTACCTTTTACCTTTGGCATAAGGTCTTTCATAATCTTACCTCTGTCCTTACCTGTTGGTTCTGTAATTCCAAGTTCATCAAGTACAGACTGAATCGTTGCTTTGATTTCGTCTTCACTCATCTGCTTTGGAGCAAATTCTTCATAAACAGTGATTCTCAGTTTGCACTGGTCGATAATATCGGTACGGTCAGCAGGAGACATTTCCATTGTATCTTTGCACTGTTTGATTTCTTTTGCAATGATACTGTTCTCCTCTGCCTCTGTTAAATCTTCTCTCTTATCGATTGCCTTTGCCTTTAAAGCACCAAGAAGCATGGATAATGCATCTTTTCTTTCTTTATCTTTTGCTTTCATTGCTGCGTACATTGCGGTACGGACTTCTTCGATTTTACTCAACTTAAACCCTTCTTTCAAATTAATATAATCATTATTCACATAAAACTTTACTACTATTTCCAACCAAAATCAAGATTTAATTCTTTAAATAGGAATTCCAGTTCAACAAAAAACAGCTCCCACAGGGAGACGATATCCTATATTTGTGGCCTTAGAACGAGGATTGAATGTGAGCCTTTAAGCGAACATTCAACCCACAGTGATAAAGTCACAAATATAGGATATCGCCTCTCTCTGGGAGCGTCTTTCTTGCCTGCGGCAAATACTATTTAACTACTAAGTTCACGATTCTTCCCGGTACATAGATTTCCTTGCGGATTGTTCCATTAACTTTATCCCCAAGTGCCTCTTTTGCCTTTGCAAGAATCTCATCCTTATCTCCATCTGGATTGATGGCAATTGTACATTTGGTCTTTCCATTAATCTGTACTGGGATTTCAATCTCATCGTCTTTCATAGCTTCCTCATCGTATTCTGGCCATGTTGCGTGGAATACAGAGTCGTCATGTCCGAACTGTTCCCAGAGTTCTTCGGAAACATGTGGAGCAAATGGAGCTAATAAGATGATGTATGTTTCTAATGTTTCTTTATCTATGCCACCTTTTTTAGACAGTTCCATCAGTTTATTGTTGTATTCCATGAATCCACTGATTACCGTATTTAAGCTAAAGCTGTTCAGACGGTTTGTGATGTCATGAACAAGTTTATGACGTACTTTGATTAGTTCTGGTGTTGCCTTTACATCTTTATCTTTGTTGTCAAGAGCAAGCTTCCAGAAACGTTTGAGGAAACGGTTTACACCTTCGATTCCCTTATCATCCCATTCAGAGTCAAGTTCTGGTGGTCCTACGAAGAGTTCGTAAATTCTTAAGGAGTCACATCCGTAATCTCTTACAAGATCATCTGGAGATACGACATTTCCTTTGGATTTACTCATTTTGATACCATTCTTACCAGTAATCATACCCTGATTAAAGAGCTTCTTGAATGGCTCGTCAAAGTCAATCACGCCAATATCGTTAAGGAACTTTGTATAGAATCTTGAGTATAACAGATGTAATACGGCATGTTCTACACCACCAATGTACATATCTACTGGAAGGTATTTATCTGCTTTTTCTCTGTTTACTAATTCTTTGTCGTTCTTGTTATCAACATAACGTAAAAAGTACCATGAAGAACCTGCCCACTGAGGCATTGTGTTTGTCTCTCTCTTCGCTGGTGCGCCACAGCATGGACATGTTGTATTCACCCATTCTGTAATGTCCGCAAGTGGAGATTCTCCTGTTCCTGTTGGCTGATATTTTTCTACCTCTGGTAACAGTAATGGAAGGTCTTCTTCTGGAACTGGTACCGCACCACATTTTGGACAGTGTACGATAGGGATTGGCTCACCCCAGTAACGCTGACGGCTGAATACCCAGTCACGAAGCTTGTAGTTTACTGTCTTTCTTCCGATACCCATCTTTTCGATCATGAGAGGAGCTTCTTTTTTCAGTACGGAAGATTCCATGCCATTCCACTCACCGGAATTAATCATTGTTCCGGAAGCTTCTGTGTATGCTTCTGTCATGTTCTCGATTTCTTTTCCATCTTTAGCGATTACCTGGATGATTGGAATATTGAACTTTGTAGCAAACTCAAAGTCACGGTCATCATGCGCAGGTACACACATGATCGCACCTGTACCATAATCAGCAAGTACATAATCAGATAACCAGATTGGTACTTTTGCGCCATTTAACGGGTTGATTGCATAAGAACCTGTGAATACACCAGTCTTTTCTTTATCCTGAAGACGGTCTACATTAGACTTCATGGAAGCATTGAATATATATTTCTCTACAGCTTCTCTTGTCTCGTCTGTAGCAAGTTCTTTTGCCATTGCGTGTTCTGGAGCTAATACCATAAATGTTGCTCCGTGAAGAGTATCTGGTCTTGTTGTATATACTGTGATTTTTTCGTCTCTTCCTTCTACTGGAAAATCAACTTCTGCGCCATAACTCTTACCAATCCAGTCTGTCTGCATCTTTTTAACCTTTTCCGGCCAGTCAAGCTTATCAAGGTCATTTAACAGACGGTCTGCATATTTTGTGATACGGAGCATCCACTGTTTTAAGTTCTTCTTTGTTACAGGAGAACCACAACGCTCACAGCATCCGTCTACTACTTCCTCATTTGCAAGACCAGTCTTACAGGAAGGGCACCAGTTGATTGGCATTTCTTTTTCGTAAGCAAGACCTGCTTTAAACATTTTTACGAAAATCCACTGTGTCCACTTGTAGAAGTTTGGATCTGTTGTATTTACTTCCATATCCCAGTCATAGATGGCTGCGATCTCATTAATCTGTCTCTTAATGTTCTTAATGTTGGAAGCTGTTGTAATCTTAGGGTGTGTTCCCATCTTGATCGCATAGTTCTCTGCTGGAAGACCAAATGCATCCCATCCCATTGGATGAATCAGATAATATCCCTGAAGCATTTTGTAACGGCTCCATACATCACTGATTACATATCCTCTCCAGTGTCCTACATGAAGTCCACTTCCTGATGGATATGGGAACATATCAAGACAATAATATTTTGGTTTCTTTCCGTCGTTTACATTAATTGGTTTTGCTTCCCATTTGTCACGCCATTTCTTTTCAATGGCTCTATGGTTATAAGGTTCTGCCATAGGTTTTTCCTCCTGTATCATAAAATATAATTATAATTATATCCAATTCCTTCAGTTCTTAACTGACGGGTGGATGATAGTTAGCACAAATCACGCTGCTTTGTTGGACCCAGAACTTGGCTTTGTTGGAGTCTTCTTTTCTGTTGTTGCCTGTTTGGGCTTTTTTCCAACTTTAAATTTAAATGTCTTTGTTACACTTACTGCCGTATATGGATCAGTTATCGTACAACTTACTTTATATGTACCAGATTTCTTTGTATTTACAGTCCCTTTTACCTTTAAGGACTTAAGTAATGCTGTACGGGAAGCGTAGCTTGATCTTACATTCAGCATATTTGCTATATTAAATGTACTTCCGTAAGCAATCGTTTTAGCTGCATTGCTCTTTAAAGCAAGCTTTGGACGATATGGGTTTCGTGTATCCGGATCTGTCGGATCCCACCATGCTTTACGCTTCGTGGACACCTTAACCTTTGGACGGGTTGGTTTCTTTAATGTACGGCTCTCTCCAATGACAACCTTTGTTCCAATACTGCAATTATCATAAATCCACTTTGCATCGGTAACAGCCAGACGGATACAACCTGCGGATGCCTGCTGTCCTAACTTATTATATTCCTTTGTGGATACTTTACTCTTATTCACACTATAATAAGGAACAGAATGGAATAAATACGATCCATAAATTCTTGTGCTGTACTGTCCATACACACCGTGGAGCAACGAACGCCATTTGTACTTGGCTGTTGTATTATATGTACCGCTTATTGTCTTATAATTTCTTCCGGTAGAACAATACATTGCCTTTACCAACTTGCCGGTTTTAGAATTTGTTACATTCACCAGATTTGTTTTCCGGTTCACATAGATCGTATACTTACTGGCAGCCTGTGCTTGAACAGGGTTAAAATGAAGAAATGCAAATGCAAAAATAAACATTGCTGTCAGTAAAAATATTCTTTTTTGCTTCATCTTTTTCTCCTTCCTCTTGATAACGAAATCTTTCTTTTTATAACAATTCTATAAAATACTACAGGTAATCCATCACTGTAAAATACAAATTACTGTGTTGCATACTCAGCCACACCCGATATACTCTCAAAAATAGATTGCCTTGTAATTCATGGTCTACAATACTATCTTAAACCACGATTTATAAAGCTGCTATAGGTAATTACGCAAAACTCCATTTTTATTATATAATTTTTCTCGTTTTTGTAAAGAAGAAGTTTGTAAATTTGCAAATTTGCCCTGTCCGTTCTTCTATGTTATAATACAAAACATAGCAAATATATGTTTCATATGTAAAAGGAGGCTTACTATGATTGAATTTAACCATTTTAATTTTAATGTTTTAGACCTTGAAAAAAGTATTGCTTTTTATAAGGAAGCAATTGGTCTTTCTGTTGTTCGTGAAAAGGATTCCAGTGATGGCAGTTTTAAAATTGTCTATCTTGGAGATGGCAGAACAGGATTTACTCTTGAGCTGACCTGGATGCGCGACAGAAAGGATCCTTACAACCTTGGTGATGAAGAATTCCACCTTGCATTTAAGACAGATGAATACGATGCATTCCACAAAAAACATGAAGAAATGGGCTGCATCTGCTACGAAAATCCTTCCATGGGAATTTATTTTATCAATGACCCGGACGGATACTGGATTGAGATCGTTCCTGTAAGATAGATTTTTCATCCAGATAATAGGATATACTTATGAATTACAATGAACCATCCATAAAAAAGAAAAGAGAAGAAGTACGCTCAACAAAGAAAAAGGTGAATACAACTGCTTCTGTTGCTGCCTTTCGCATTATTTTACTTCTTATCTGTGCTGTAATTGTCAGTGGAGCCGGATTACTATACGGCTCCTTTAAAGGTATTATTGACAGTGCGCCAACCGATTTTTCCCTGGCACCAAAGTATTCTGCTACCATCGTTTATGACGATGATAATAATCCTGTGCAACAGCTTTCGGATTATTCTTCAAACCGAATTCCTGTTACCTATGAGCAGCTTCCTGATAATTTAAAAAATGCTTTTATTTCCATCGAGGATGAGCGTTTTTATGAGCATGACGGTATTGATTTTAAGGGAATTTTACGTGCTTTGTGGACAGATATCCGAAAGGGTTCTACTTCCCAGGGAGCAAGTACACTCACACAGCAGTTAATCAAGAATAATGTATTTGAGGCTGGCGGCGAGAGTAATATTATTGCCAAGGTAAAAAGAAAGATTCAGGAACAATACCTTGCCATAAAAGCGGAGAAAAAGTACAAAAAAGAAGATATTCTCACGGATTATCTAAATACCATTAACCTGGGAAAGGGAAATTTGGGTGTCGAGGCCGCAGCAAAGTATTATTTTGGAAAGTCTGTTGATAAACTTACTTTATCAGAATGTGCTGTATTAGCTGGAATCACCAAGAATCCTACCTATTTAAATCCTGTCGATTATCCAGAAGATAATGATGCAAGGCGAAAGCTGGTTCTTAAGAAAATGTATCAGCTCAATTATATTTCTGATAAGGAATATCAGACGGCGCTTGAGGATAATGTATATACCAGAATTGCTAATAAAACAGCCAAGGGCCGGAAGAACTCTGTATACTCTTATTTTACAGACGCTGTAATTACGAAAGTAGTTTCTGATCTTCAGGAACAGAAAGGCTACACACAGTCTCAGGCTTACCAGCTTGTTTATCGTGGAGGACTTCGTATTTACTCTACACAGAATACAAAGTTACAAAAGATTGCGGATTCTGTAATCAACAATCCAAAGAATTATCCGGTAGATACAAAGTTTTCACTGGAATACAAGTTACAGGTAGCACATTCTGATGGCAGTATCAGTACTTACACAGAATCCAATGTTGCTTCTTATTTCCGCAAGAAAAAGAAGGATCCAAATTATAAGACTATTTACAGTTCTAAGAAAGAAATGAAAGCCGCTGTGCGAACCTTTAGAAAAGCAGTGATGAAGAAGGGAGATACGAAAAAGTCTCAGTCCATACATTATTCTATGGAACCACAGCTTTCCTACTCTCTCATCGATCAAAAGACCGGACAGGTAAAAGTTCTTGTCGGTGGCCGTGGACAAAAACAGGATGACCTGGCTTTGAATCGTGCGACCGCAGTCAAACGGCAGCCTGGCTCTACCTTTAAGATTTTATCTACGTATGCACCGGGAATCGATACAGGAAGTATGACTCTTGCAACTGTATTTGACGATGCCCCTTACCGCTACGAGAATGGGCAGAAAGTTACAAACTATGTTCCGACAAGTTATAAGGGACTTACAACGATCCGCGATGCCATTATTGATTCCAATAATATTGTGGCAGTAAAGGCTCTCACCGATCTCACACCACAGGTTGGATTTGATTTTCTGCAAAAACTTGGATTCACTACTTTAGTCAATAATCGTGTTAATACAAACGGTGCTTATGAAAGTGATGTGAATCAGGCACTTTCTCTTGGAGGTATCACTGACGGTGTAACTAATGTAGAACTTACTGCTGCATATGCTGCGATTGCCAACCAGGGAGTATACAACAAGCCTGTTCTCTATACAACGGTCAAGGACAGTAACGGCAATGTTATTTTAAGCAACAAAACCTCTTCTCAGAAAGTGATGAAAAAGTCCACCGCATGGCTTCTTACAAATGCAATGGAAGACGTTGTTAAAAAAGGAACCGGTGAAGCCGCAAAGCTTGATTCCTCGATGCCTGTCGCTGCAAAGACCGGTACAACTTCAAATAACTATGATTACTGGCTCTGCGGATATACACCTTATTATACTGCTTCTGTGTGGACAGGATATGACTATAATACTTCTTTTGATAATGACGAAGACTACCACAAAGTAATATGGAAGAAGATTATGGACCGGATTATCAGTGAAGAGAAACAGTCTGTCAAAAGCTTTCCTGCCTGCAAAAGTATTAAAAAAGCGGAAATCTGTATTAAGTCTGGCAAAAAGGCTCTCCCAAATATCTGTTCAAAAGATCCGGAGAAGTCCATGGTTCGTACTGAATATTTTGCCGCTGGAACCATACCAAAAGACAGTTGCGATGCCCACATCGCTGTTACTTTCTGTTCAAAGTCTCATCTTGTAGCTCAGAAGTTCTGCCCGGATAAGTTCCGCTACACTAAGATTTTCCGTGTGCGCCCGAAACATTCTTCTGGCAAAACAGATGATGAACCGTACTTCCTGAACATTGACGTAAATAAGAGCAAATGTAATATCCATACCAATGAATGGTACTTGAAGAAGCAGGAAAAGAAAAAGAAAAAACAGGAAGAAAAGTTAAAGAAACAACAGAAACAACAAAATAACGATGCAACAACACCGGAGGATATCAGTAAGCAGATTGATAAAATTTTGAATCATTAGTTAAGGTGCTCCCCAAAAAGGAGACGCTCCCAAAGAGAGCCAAAGCCCTATATTTGTGACTCTGTCACTGTGGGTTGAATGTTCACTTAAGCGCTCGCATTCAATCCTCGCTCTAGAGCGTGTCTGAAAAATGCTTTCTTCAAGATGTGCATCACAATTTGCG
>CAVCBH010000288.1:0-3072 GCA_963600375.1 bacterium
GGTCAAATGCTTCCTTATTAAGAAGCTTCAGCAAATAGTTTTTAATCTCGTCTTCGTCTTTCCAGTCCTTTACTTCCTGCTTCATCTCGTCAAACATACGGACAACCTTGATGTTAGCGCCACCGTGTTTTGGTCCTTTAAGAGAACCGAGAGATGCTGCCATAGCGGAGTAGGTATCTGTTCCTGATGAAGTTACTACATGGTTGGTAAATGTAGAGTTGTTACCACCGCCATGATCCATGTGAAGTACAAGAGCAATATCTAAAACTCTTGCCTCAAGTGGTGTATACTTCTTATTCGGGCGAAGTATACGCAAAATATTCTCTGCGGTAGAAAGTTCCTGCTTCGGAGAATGAATGTAAAAACTCTTGCCTTCTACATAATGATTATATGCCTGATAACCATAAACTGCGAGTAACGGTACGGTACTTGTAAGCTGTAAACACTGACGTAGCACGTTCGGTATAGAAATATCGTCTGCCATATCATCATAACCGTACAGTGTCAGCACGCCTCGCTGCAGTGTATTCATCATATCTTTGCCGGGAGCCTTCATAATAACATCACGTACAAAGTTCGTTGGTAATGTACGGTAACTCCCAAGCAGATTCTGGAATCCCTGCAATTCCTGCTTCTGTGGTAAACGTCCGAAAATAAGCAGATAAGCCACTTCTTCGTAGCCAAATCTCTGCTCTGATACAAATCCGTCTACAAGGTCGTGGATGTCGTAGCCACGGTAACGTAGCTCTCCATCGCAGGGAACCATCTTGCCATCGACTTCTTTGGAAGAGGTGATGGTGGAAATATCCGTAAGTCCTGCCAGTACACCTTTACCGTTCACATCACGAAGACCACGCAGTACATGGTACTGGTCATACAGACCTGAAGGAATCTGTCCGTGTTCCATAGAAAGCGCAGCCAGATCCTGCAGTTCCTGTGTCATCATTGAGTATTCATTCATTCTATCACCTGTTCTTTCCTGATTAACAATGTTAGTTAGCTATGTTAATTATTATACAGAAAAAAATTTACTTTGTCAAATTTATCACATAAAGAGCGTACCTGAAAAATAATTTTGCACAATGTACATCACATTTTACAGGCTATTTTATCTGAATCAAAACGACATCAAAACGACGTAACGAAACTAAAATAATTTTTCAAGTACACTTCATTTGATTGCAATTTATTCTGACAATATTTTACCCTGTTTATAAGTAGTTTACGCAAAAACGATGTTTTTTACCACCAAAATTTTATGTAATGTGTACAAGTTTTTTCTGTTTTTAAACATTTGACTGTGCTATACTATAAATAACTGTATATATGCTGAAGAATATATATACTAAAATGTATATATCCTACAACTCTGTTACTGTGCAATTCGCATGGGAATTCTTTATTTAAAATATTTTTAGAAAGGAGCATTTCATTCATGCAAATACAACGTCTTGTAGATTTAGAGGACTACGAATTTGATACATTGCTCGTCACATACAATCATAAAAATCGTCTGAGTATCGAGCTTGGAAAAGTCAGCGAGATTTTTGAAAGCCTTCAGGCCGATGGTCTTGTTGGAGGAAGCAAGGTTTATGGTCTTCGTGGAAAAGATTTTTCTTATCAGGGACAGCCTTATTACAACCTGATTTTCATCGGTATTCCTGATAAGGCAACTCCAAGAAGATTTCAGTTACAGTTTGGTCAGGCTATGAAGGAAGCCAAGCGTTTCCACGGAAAGAACCTCCTCATGACCGCTATCGGAGAGGATGTTTCTTACTGGTTAAGTTCTGCAATGAAAGGGCTTCTCCTTGCAGACTATTCATTTGACAAATATATTTCTGATAAGCCGGAAGCTCCTGAACTGCATCTTGGAATTCTGACTGGAATTGATTCCGCATCTTTTAAGAAGGAAGAGCAGTATACACGAATGATGGCCAAGGCTGTTACAACTGCCCGTGATCTGGTAAATGAACCTGCGAACGTAATGACTCCTGCCGCTCTTGCAGCAAAGGCAAAGGAAATCTGTGAAAAGAATAATATCAAGTGTACCATCCTTGAAAAGCAGGACTGCGAAGCACTTGGCATGAACTCTTACCTTGCAGTTGCCCGTGGTTCCAAACAGTCTCCTAAGTTTATTGTTATGGAATATAACGGACGTGTTACCGACGATGAAAAGATTGCTTTAATTGGAAAGGGTCTTTGCTTTGATTCCGGCGGATATAATTTAAAACCTGGCAATGCTATGAAGGGTATGCATGGTGATATGGGTGGTGCTGCAGCAGTAATCGCTGCTATGGGCGCTATCGCAGAAGCGAAACTCGGCATTAATGTAACTGCTGTCATCCCTGCCTGCGAGAATATGATTTCCGGCAAGGCAATGAAACCAGGTGATATCGTTAAGTCTATGAATGGAAAATATATCGAGGTCGTTAATACTGATGCAGAAGGCCGTATGGCTCTCGTAGATGCCATCACTTATGCGATCCGCGAATGTGGCGCTACTACATTAATTGATGTGGCAACCTTAACCGGAGCCTGTGTGGTTGCTCTCGGCGACCGCTACACTGGAGCATTCAGTAACAATGACGAACTCATGGCAAAGATTGTTCAGGCTTCTATCCTTGCAGGAGAGAATATCTGGAGACTTCCTATGGGTGATGAAGAATATGATAACTTAAATGCATCTACCGTAGCAGATATCGCAAACTGTGGAAAGAAATGTGGTGCAACCGCAGCCGCAAGATTCTTAGGCGAATTCGTTGAGAAGAAGCCTTGGGTACATCTTGATATCGCCGGAACTTCTGAATCCGATGAAGATACTGAGATTTACTCTAAGGGTGGAACTGGCGCTGCAACGATGCTGCTTTACGAAGTAGTGAAGTTGATGGAAAAACCTTATAAGAGTTATTAATCCTGATTTGCGTAGCAAAGGAGACGCCCTCAGAAAGAGAAAAGAACCCCTAAAAAATTTATTGAATTTTGTGACTTTGTGCTGCGGAATTTTGACCATAGAAACTTCGCATTCGTTTTTGCGAAGTTTCTGCTTTATTGGGCAAAATGGAGCGTTTAGCA
>CAVCBH010000289.1:0-2961 GCA_963600375.1 bacterium
TATACAGGCTGCCCATGGAAAATACTCCGAAGGATAAAGCGCATCTCCAAATGGACGGACCTGTACGATAATGTGATTAAAACCAAGCGTTTTTATTCGCTGTAAAATATCTTTATAAAACTTTCGGAAACTCGTCTCATTATTCTTCTTTACAGACTTTCGAAAACTGCTAAATTCAAGATATGTAAGCCATACTGCTTTATATTCGGTATCTTCTGAGGTGGTTCCTGTATTATGATCTGCAGGATCTGTCCCACTCTCACTATCCGCAGCTTTTTCCTGCGTGCTGAAAAGAAAATGGATGAATTCGGAACTGCTTTTACCACTAATCCTCTTCTCTATCAGAGCATAGGAAAATAAAATAACAATAGTAAGCACCATGATAATAATAAAGTTTTCAATGAGCTTTTTCATACGCTCTCCTTTCTATACCAAACACACTATTTCCAATCAAAATTTTATAATATATTACAAAGGTATTAAAGCCTTTCTATAAAATCAAATATTTCTGATTTTGTAGAAATCCTCTCGTTTTTCATAAGCGGCAACCTACTACTTTTAAGTGATGGAGAGTTGACACCAGGAAACATTATAGCAAACCTAATTCCAGTCGTCCAGTTTGTCCCATTACCAATAGTTACGTCTATACATCTTATGTTAGTATGCACTCTCTCATTCATAAAATTAAGTTTGGCGCATCGCATTTCTTGAAGTGAAAGAACATTTGTGCTAGAATAAATAAAAAAATCAGAATAGGAATTGTTTTATGAAATTACAAAAATTATTAAGTTTAACCCGACAGGCAATTGATGCTTATGGAATGATTGAAGAAGAGGATAAAATTGCTGTAGGTATTTCCGGTGGAAAAGATAGTCTCACTCTCCTTTATGCACTCTCCTGCCTGCGAAAGTTTTATCCACATAAATTTGATGTTGTGGCTGTAACGGTTGATTTGGGATTTGATAATCTAAATCTGGATAAGATAAAAGAATTTTGTAAAGGATTAGATATTGAATACCATATTATAAAGACTCAGATTGCAGAAGTCGTTTTTCATGTCCGGGAGGAAAGCAATCCCTGCTCCTTATGCGCGAAAATGCGTAAAGGTGCCTTAAATGATGCAGTGAAAGAACTAGGATGTAATAAAGTTGCTTATGCACACCACAAAGATGATTTATTAGAGTCGATGATGATGTCCTTTTTATTTGAGGGACGAATTCATACGTTTGATCCGGTTACCTATCTTGATCGTTCCGGTCTGACAGTAATCCGACCTCTTCTATTTTTATATGAAGGCAATGTCAAGGGCTTTGTAAAAGAATATGATCTTCCTGTAGTGAAAAGCCCCTGCCCGGTCGATGGTTCTACGAAAAGGGAGGATGTAAAGAATCTTATTAAAGAAATTAATCACAAATATCCTGGTTCTAAAGCCCGTATGATCCGGGCGGTTATTGACGATATTGTGAATCTAGAATGTCCTCCTAAAAACTAGATCTAACAATACTTTAGAAACTAGATCTAACAATACTTTAGAAACTAGATGGACAGAACACTAGAGCATTTTTCAAACAGGCTCTAGTTTCGAATAAAAAGGTAATTCATAAAATAGAGTAGAACATATTTAAAAATATTCCGGGAATGATTCAAAAATATTATATAAAACTGATTTTATAGGAAGGAGTGTTTATTTTGCAGCAGCCAACTTATGATGAGCAGGTTACGATAAAAAATGAAATGAAGCTTCGAGAACTTTGTGCCGAACTCCCCTCTTTTTGCAAAGAATTTTTCAGGGGAATCGAGCCAACAACTTCTTCAAGAACTCGAATTGCCTATGCGTACGACCTAAAAATTTTTTTTCATTTTCTTCAAGAAAAATATCCAGATATTGAAGATGGAGATTTAAAAACATGGCCGGTGACGGTTCTTGATAAAGTAACCTTAACACAATTAGAAGAATATTTAGATTATCTGCGACTTTATGAAGATGCAGATAACAATGTACATACCAATGAAGAACGAGGTCGTATGCGAAAGACAGCAAGTATGCGTACTTTTTATAAATTCTTCTATAGAAAACAGGTAATAAAAAATAATACGGCAAGCCTTTTAACATTGCCAAAGAGACATGAACACGCGATTGTCCGTCTCGAGATTGATGAAGTTGCCAAATTATTAGACTCTGTAGAAGAGGGAGATACTTTGACAAAGTCTCAGAAAAAGTATCACAATAAAACAAAAGTAAGAGATTTGGCAATCCTCACTCTCCTGCTTGGAACAGGAATTCGTGTATCGGAATGTGTCGGTCTCGATATCTCTAATTTAGATTTTGAAACAAATGGGATGAAGATTCATAGAAAAGGGGGCGCTGATGTCGTTTTATACTTTGGAGAAGAAGTCCGGGAGGCATTGCTTAACTATCTTGAAGAGAGGAAAAAAATCATTCCAAAAGATGGTTCAGAATATGCACTCTTTTTATCGATGCAAAAGCGGCGCATCAGCGTTCGCGCGGTAGAAAATCTGGTAAAAAAATATGCTCGTTCGGTGACACCGTTAAAAACAATCACTCCACATAAATTACGAAGTACTTATGGTACACAGCTTTATCAGGAAACGGGAGACATTTATCTGGTGGCAGATGTGCTTGGACATAAGGATGTTAATACAACGAGGAAGCATTATGCTGCGATTGAAGATCAGCGGAGACGAATGGCAGCGGGGAAGGTGAAGCTGCGGGAGAAGGAATAAGGAATAAGGAGTTGCCATAGGCAAAACAGATTCTATCAAAACAGACACCTCAAAATAAGAAGCGATTCTATATCTGTGACTCTATCACTGTGAGTTGAATGTTCGCTTTCACGGTCGCATTCAATCCTCCTTCTAAGGCCACAGATATAGAATCGCTTCTTGCTCTAGTGCAGCATCCACTCAGTAATAATAGTTTATAGACGATCATTTTGTAGT
>CAVCBH010000290.1:0-2779 GCA_963600375.1 bacterium
AGGTATAGGAAGGCATAGAGAATGTAGATAAAAATAGAGAAAGAATATAAATTTATAATATAAAAGTATCAATAGAAAGGAAGAAAAATATGGCGTTAGTAAACATTAAAGAAATGCTTGAAAAGGCAAGAAAAGAACTTTACGCAGTAGGAGCCTTTGATGCAAGTACGATTGAAATGGCGATGGCTATCGTAGAAGCGGCAGAAGAAGAAAAGTCTCCGGTTATTGTTATGGGGCTGACTCCAGATTTACAACAGGGCAATGAAAAAATGTTCACTTACTGGATAAACAGCCTGAAAGATTTGGCTCAAAAAGCAAGTGTTCCCGTATGTCTCCATCTTGATCATGCAAGAGATATGGATTTCTTAAAACGATGTGTGGATGCTGGTTTTACTTCTGTCATGTACGATGCATCCGAATATCCATTTGAAGAAAATGTCAGATTATCAAAAGAAGCAGCGGACTATGCACACAAACATGGGGCAACCGTGGAGGCAGAACTTGGTCATGTAGGAGATGGCATTGTTTCGGGTGTAATAAAAGAAGATGGCAACTATGACAATCCAGAAGATTACCTGACCAATCCCGAAGAAATGAAAAAGTTTATTGCCGAAACAGGAGTAGACTGTCTGGCAGTTGCCGTTGGAACATCTCACGGTGTTTATGTCCATGAGCCAAAGCTTGATTTTGAAAGACTGGAATTGTTAAATAGCATTTCAGATATTCCGATGGTAGTACATGGAGGTTCAGGAACACCAGATGATCAGATTAAAAAAGCCATTTCTCTTGGAGTTACCAAGCTTAACATTTATTCAGAAATAATGGCGGCTTATTTGGGTACAATGAAAGAAGAATTAGAGAAGGCGGGAACAATGGCAATCTGGATGAGCAATGCCAACAGGGAACCTCTTAAAGCAGTAAAACAGGTTGTAAAAGAAAAGATACGGCTTGTAGGTTCCGCAGGAAAAGCTTAAAACATAAGGTTACTATAAGTTACCATGAATTTTGGGAGGGTTACACATGGAAAAATATTTAATGGGAATTGATGCTGGAAATACGTCAAGTAAGGTTGTTATTTTTGATTTATATGGGAAAATGATTGCTACAGCCTCGACACCGAGTATGCATTTTAAGAAAAGAGGAGAAGGCTTCGAAGAATTCGATGTTACAGAGTTGTGGAATCTTATTTCCGTATGTATAAAGGAAGCGGTTAAAAAAGCGGCAGTCGCACCAGAACAGATTGTGGGAGTTGGCATCACATCATTTGGTAATGGGGTTGTATTCCTTGATAAAGAGGGACATGCCATTGCACCAGGATGTTTCTCACAGGATTATCGTGCCAACAGTATCATTGAAATGTATCAGAGAGAGGGAACCTACGAAAAGATTAATGATATTGTAAAAGGTACTTTATTTGCCGGGGAACCAGGACCAATTCTTCGCTGGTATAAAGAAAATGACAGAGAGATTTATGACCAGATTGGAGGTATTCTGCAATTTAAAGATTATATCATGTATCGCCTTACCAATGTGTTTGCCACAGACTTAAACTGCTTTGGTGGGGCATTTATGGTAGATATGAACACAATGGATTATTCTAGAGAACTGATGGATTTATATGGAATTCCGGAACTGTATGATGCGTTGCCAAAACTTGCGACAGAGCCGACAGAAATTGTTGGAACAGTAACGAAAGAAGCTTCAGAGATTACAGGACTTGCAGAAGGAACAACTGTTGCAGCAGGAATGATGGATATACTGGCATGCCTGGTAGGAGCCGGAGCAACCGGCGAAGAAGTCTACACTGCTGTTGCTGGTTCTTGGTGTATCAATGAGACACACTCTACTCGGATTATCCCGAATGCATCTTCCAATATGCCATATCTTAAAAAAGGAGAATATTTAAACTGTTCTTACACAGGAGCTTCTGGGTCTAACTATGAATGGTTTACAAGAATTCTTGGAGGCACAGCCAAATTAGAAGCACAGGACAGGAACCTTTCACAGTATGCTGTACTCGATGAATTAATCGAGATGGTACCAATCGAGAAAGTAAAAGTATTTTTTAGTCCATTTGTTGCACAGCCAAGCATTCATATGAATGCAAAAGCTAACTTTTTTAACATCGATATGAATACATCTTATGCAGAGATTTGTTATTCTGTAGCAGAAGGAGTTGCCTTTATCCATAAACATCACATTGATTTCTTAAGAAACGCAGGACTTCCAGTAAAAGAAATCCGTTTGACAGGCGGAACAGCAAAAAGCCATGTATGGAACCAGATTTTTGCCAATGTATTACAGGTGCCGATTATTGGCGTAGACTGTGAAGAAACCGGTGCGCAGGGTGTGGCAATCGCAGCAGGTATCGGCGCAGGTGTCTATAAAGATTATGATGATGCCTTTGAAAAAGCAGTAAAAGTAAAAGAACCAGTAATGCCAGATGAAAGCACTTTCCCAATTTATGAGAAACGATATAAGGAATGGTGCCGGTTAAATGAAATCATGAAGCAATACTGGGATGAAAAATCGAAAGAATGAGAATAAGTGATGAAACAAGAATTTTTGGTTATACCATCTATCCGGGATGTAAAACATTTAAAATGCGCTAAAGCCTTATTATCCAATGCCCATATCGGAAATTTAAAACAACTTACCGAAAACTGCCATAAAAATAAGCAGAAAGTAATTGTAAATCAAGAATTAATCGGGGAACTTGGAAATGATAGAATTGCATTTGAAATGCTAAAAAAGTTATATAAGGACATATATATAAAGG
>CAVCBH010000291.1:0-4409 GCA_963600375.1 bacterium
AGAAAGCACAGAAGGTAAAAGGAGTTTCTTTTGAAGAAGAGTATAAGAGAGTATATCCATATAATTCTCTTGCCTGCCGAATCCTTGGCTTTACTTCTTCTGGTAATGTAGGAAACTGGGGAATCGAACAGTCTTATAATGATCAGCTTAACGGTGTTAATGGACGAGTTTATTATTACTTTAATGAGGAACTTGACCAGGAGCAGACCGTAAAGGAAGCAAAGAATGGAAATTCGGTTGTAAGTACGATTGATATGCAGATTCAGAAGATTATCGAAGAGAAGTTAAAAGACTTTGATGATAAGATTGGAAGTAAGGTAACGAATGTCTTAGTTATGAATCCGCAAAATGGAGAGATTTTAGGAATGGCAAGCTCCAATCCTTATAATCTTAATAACCCAATGAATGAGAAGAAGCTTTTATCTTTATACTCACAAAGTGAGATTGATGAGATGAAGGCGTATACAAAAGAAAAAGAAGCAAGTGAGGCAGAGGAAGATACTCAAAGTGAAGCAGCTTCCGAAGCGACAACAGAAGAAAAGGAAGACTCTGATACAGAGAATAAAAAGACAATTTATGATGCATTTTATGAACTGTGGAGGAATTCCATCATCAGTAATACTAATGAACCAGGTTCTACTTACAAGCCATTTACGGTAGCAACCGGATTGGAAAGCGGCGTACTGACAGGCAATGAGAATTACTTCTGTACAGGTTCTCTTATGGTTGGAAAGCGAAATATTGGCTGTTCGCATGTACATGGCAATGTCACTTTAAAAGATGCCGTTGCCAACTCCTGTAACGTTGCCATGATGAATATCGCCTTTAATGAGGGCGCAGATACCTTCTATAAGTATCAGAACATTTTTGGATTTGGACGCAGTACAGGAATTGATCTTCCGGGAGAAGCTGAGACAAAGAACCTTGTATACAATGCTTCGAATTATTCAAACAGTGTCACACTTGCAACGAATGCATTTGGGCAGAACTTTAACTGTACGATGATACAGATGGCAGCAGGCTTTTGTTCTCTTATCAACGGTGGCAATTATTACCGTCCACATATTGTAAAGCAGATTCAGAGTGACAGTGGAGATGTTCTAAAAGATGTCGGAAAGGAAGTTTTAAGAAAGACCGTTTCCGAAGAGACTTCCGCAGCGATCCGTTCTTACATGCAGGAAACAGTAGAGACAGGAACTGGTACAAAGGCACAGATTGAAGGATATACTATCGGTGGAAAGACCGGTACAGCCGAGAAGATACCAAGAAATAAAAAAGATTATTATATTTCCTTTATTGGTTTTACTCCAGTGGACAAACCAGAATTATTAATTTATGTAACGATTGATGAACCAAATGTATCTTTCCAGGCCAATGCAGGATTAGCGGTAGAATTAGAGAAGTCCTGTATGGAAGAAATTGTTGATATTCTGGGGATTAAACCGACAACTAGTGCACAGTCCAGTGAACAGTCTGATTAACCTGCACTCAAATAACAAAGTATACTATAGTACTAAGCAGTAATTTTTTGCGTATACTGATAATAAGACATTTTCAAAGGTGAGGAAGATAGAGATTCATGTATTTCAAAAAAAGAAGTATCGCCTTGTTTTTGCAGGATTTTTACTGGCATTTTTACTGCTTTTTTGCCGACTGGTTTATCTGACTGTTTTTCGTTCGGAAGAACTGAGTAAGAGAGCGTTAAGTATCGAGCAGAGGGAGAGAACGATAAAGGCAGCCAGAGGAAAGATTTATGACAGGAATGGAGTTGTCCTGGCAGACAATCAGGCAGTCTGTTCGATATCCGTTATTTATTATCAGATAAAGGAGCCGGAAAAGGTGATAAAGCTTTTGTCAGAAAAGCTTTCCCTTTCGGAGGAAGAAGTAAGGAAGAAAGTAGAAAAAGTATCTTCCAGAGAGAAGATCAAGAGCAATGTACCAAAGAATGTGGCAGATGAGATCAGGGAAGCAGGACTTGCAGGAGTGAAAGTGGATGAAGACTACAAACGCTATTATCCCTTTGGCACATTGGCCTCGAAAGTGTTAGGTTTTGCCGGAGCGGACAATCAGGGAATTCTTGGCTTGGAATCCCGCTATGATACAACGCTGAAAGGAACCGACGGAAAGATTTTAACACTGACCGATTATCAGGGGATTGAGGTAGAGAATCTTGCGGAAGACAGACTCGAGCCCGTCAGTGGCAATGATCTGTACCTTTCTCTTGACTATAATATACAGTGTTATGTACAACAGGCGGCGCAGAAAGTTTTAAAGGCAAAGAAGGCAAAAAGGGTTTCAGCTATCTTGATGAATCCGCAAAATGGAGAGATTTATGCATTGGTCAGTCTTCCGGAATACGACTTAAATGAGCCATTTACACTGCTTTCAGAATATAAAAAGGAAGGCAAAACGCAAAATGACCGGCTCAATAATATGTGGAGGAATCCCGTAATCAGTGATTCCTATGAACCCGGTTCCACATTTAAGATCGTGACAGCAACCGCGGCATTAGAGGAAGGAAAGGTTAATCTGCAGGATTCCTTTTTTTGTCCCGGATTTAAAATTGTAGAAGACAGGAAGATACGATGTCATAAAACGCAGGGACATGGCCCGGAAACATTTAAACAGGGATTTATGAATTCATGCAATCCGGTTTTTATGGAAACCGGGGCGAGAGTTGGCGCCAAAGATATGCTTCGGTACTATCGAAAGTTAGGGCTTTATGATAAGACAGGAATTGATCTTCCGGGAGAAGCGAACTCCATCATGCATAAGCTTGATAAGATTGGAGCGGTAGAGCTTGCAACCATGTCATTTGGACAGTCAATTCAGATTACACCGCTGCAACTGATTCGGGCAGTCAGTGCAGGAATTAACGGGGGAACGCTTGTTACCCCACATTTTGCAATCGAGAAAAAGGACAGTGTGACAAAAGAGATTACCGAATATGAATATGAGACAAAAAAAGGTGCTGTCTCGCAGGAAACATCAGAAATCTTACGAGAGCTTTTAGAAGCCGTTGTGGCAGAGGGCAGCGGAAAAAACGGGCAGGTAGAAGGATACCGCGTGGGCGGAAAGACAGCAACGAGTGAAAAACTGCCACGAAGAAGTGGAAAGTATATTTCCTCTTTTTTAGGATTTGCTCCGGCCGATCATCCAAAGGTATTAGGACTGCTACTGATTGATGAACCGCAGGGACTTTATTATGGCGGTGTCATTGCTGCACCTGTGATGGCAGAAATTTTTCAAAATGTCCTGCCGTATCTTGATAATATATGAAAAGAGGATTATACTGTGTAAGAATATCTTAAATTACAAAGAGATAAAATGGAGGTTAAATTATGGATCATTCAATTGCAATCCCAGCATTAGTTGCATTTTTTATTACATTAATATTAGGACCGGGACTGATCAGCTTCTTACATAAGCTGAAGTTTGGTCAGTTTATCAGAGAGGAAGGACCGGAATCTCACTTAAAGAAGTCAGGAACGCCAACGATGGGAGGAATTTTATTCCTTGTTGGAATTTTAGTCGGCTGCGCTTTCTATATTCCAGATTATAAGAAGATTATTCCAATTCTTTTTGTGACACTTGGCTTTGGCCTGATTGGATTTTTAGATGACTACATCAAAGTAGTTATGAAGAGAAATCTTGGACTGACACCAGCACAGAAGATGCTTGGACAGATTGTCATTACTGCTGTTTTTGCATTTTATATGGTGAATCATTCCGGACTTGGTACCGATGTGATCATTCCATTTTCCGGCGGTAAGGAATGGCATCTTGGTATTTTATATATTCCTGTATTATTCGTTGTTGTACTTGGAACTGTAAACGGAGCGAACTTTACGGACGGTCTTGACGGTCTTGCCGCAAGTGTAACAACATTAATCGCTGTATTTTTAACAGTGATCGCCGTAGGAACAAATGCAGGAATTCATCCGGTAATCTGTGCGGTAATCGGTGCATTACTTGGATTCTTATGCTTTAATACACATCCGGCAAAGGTATTTATGGGAGATACCGGTTCTCTTGCACTTGGCGGTTTTGTTGTATCTACAGCATATATGTTAAAGATTCCACTGTTTATCCCGATCGTTGCATTTATTTACTTCATCGAAGTACTTTCCGTTATCATTCAGGTAACATACTACAAAAAGACAAAGAAGCGTATTTTCAAGATGGCACCAATTCACCATCATTTTGAATTATCCGGATGGCCGGAGACAAAGGTTGTTTCTATTTTCTCTATTGTAACAGCCGTTTTATGCCTGATTGGTATGCTTGCTTATTAGAGCGTGTTTGAAAAAGCATTACACCTCAATTTACGGTATATTTTGCCTTCATTCGGTTCCGTAGCTCGCTACGCCGCCCTCATTCAGGCGAAATCTCCCGCAAATTGTGATGCA
>CAVCBH010000292.1:0-2514 GCA_963600375.1 bacterium
GCCTATATTTGTGACTCTATCACTGTGGGTTGAATGTTCGCTTAACGGCTCACATTCAACCCACAGTGATAGAGTCACAAATATAGGCGATTGGCTCTCTTTTGAAGCGTCTGTTTAACTTAATAAAAATACCAATTATATAAAATGTTTAAGCGAAACTTATTTTACTTTCACAGTTTTTACTTTGCTATATGCCCCATAAGTCTTAGTCTTTCCAACCTGTTTATAGGAGCGTACTTTCACAAAGTATTTCTTTTTAGATGTTAATTTCTTTACTACTTTGCTTGTTGTCTTGTTACTCTTTACTACAATAGTTTTCTTTCCTTTGAAAGATTTCTTTGTGGAATATGTGATTTCGTAACCGGAAGCTTTTTTGTCTTTTTTCCAGGATACTTTGATCTTTTTCTTTCCATTTGCTTTTACTTTTGCAGTCTGTTTTGCAAGTTTTACATTTGCGGTTGTTGTGTTTGTTTTCTTTGCTGTAGTAGCAGGCTTTGTAGCTGGTTTGGCAGCAGTTGTGTTATCTGGTGTAGAAGGCTTTGGCTCTTCTGTGGACTGATATGGTTTTAATAATTCAGTAAGTTCACTGATAAGATCTGCTGCGTCAGCACTGGTAGCATCTTCTGATTTTAAGAGTTCTTCTGCCTCAGCCTTGTGTGCTAATAATACACTGTCATCGGCAGCAGCACCTTTTAATGCTGTTTCAGCCTGTTTGATGAGTTCCTGTAACTGTGCTTTTTGCTGATCTGTTACAGGGATTGCAACGTGGATATCAGCGTAATCATCAGAAGAGATAGTAACACTATAAGTTCCACCTTCTGCGTCAGCAGGGATAACGCTTAAGTCAAGAGAAACATTTTTTGCAATAGCACCAGTATACAAGGTATAAGGAGTTTTCTTATGACCAGCTCCAACAGTATAGGTTACAGTTAATGTTCCATTTTTAACAGTAGGAATCTTGTTTAAGGCAAATGTCTTCATATCATCACTGAAAGTACCGCTGATTTCTTCAGAATAAGCAGGCTTTATATAGATGCCATCAGAGAAAGTATAAACATAATTACCTTCTGGTGTTACATAAGTAATCTTGTTAATTGTTTTATTGACAAGTTTTGCAAATTCAGCAGTATTGTCTGATTTTGCGATTCCCATAGTGGCAGATTCATCAGCAACATTAAAAGATAATTTATAAGGCTGTACCCAGATATTAGAAAGGTGTTCAAGCCCTACTTTATATCCTTCTGTTGTCTCAAGGATAATTCCCTGAATAGTGGCTCCTACAGGGAATCCCTCGTCCTGTCGGGAATTTCTTAAATATTTTGTACTTTTTTCTATTACATCAATTTCATATTCACCCCAGGTAGATCCAGTTGTTAATGTAGGTACAGCATCAGTTACTGTAGCAACAGTATTGCTGTTAGAAACATAAGAACCGTCATTTTGAAGTGTCTTATACTGAGAAGGTGCCTGTGTAGGATCTTCATTTAATGTAATATCAGAAGCTTCCTCATATGCGCCTGTTAATTCTTTATTGGCATCTTTTAAGATAGCAGATTCTACATAAAGGTTGGAATCAACAGCTACATTTACATTAGCAACACCTTTTACATGGTATCCTCCTGCAGCTTCGGCACTTTCCTTCTCATAATCTGTCCATGCGTTGGATAAAACAAAATATTTAGAAGTGCTGGCAGTAGTAACGACATCAAAGCTGTCCGTGCTGCTTACATCACCAGAATAAAATTCTTTGTAAGTTAAATTTGATTTTCCATATAAAGTGCCAGAAAGTCCGGAACCATCTGTCAACTTGTAATATAATCCGCTATTTCCAATCTGAGTATAGCCTTCTAAAGCTTCTGTAGAGTATGTGTAAGTACTGCCCGCAATAGAAACAGACTTTGTTTCTGCCGCAAATGCAGGAATAGAAAGCTGGCTAACAGACATAAATACTGCCATAGAAGCTGCCAGTGCTTTGGTTAATAATTTTTGTTTTCTCATTAAATTTGTAGTCTCCCTTCCTCTGTTTGCCTTTTTAGAATCCACTTATGAAATCAGACATAAAAGATTCAAAAAGGACATATTTGATAAGAAAATAAATATATAAAAATCTGTGCACTGATTTTTAAGACAAAAAAATAGAGACTCCTCCCTAGCGCGCATAAGAGGTGCGTTAGTGGAGGATCCCCTACCAGGTTTTCAAGCATAAATATCTAATGAAAAGATATGAAGCATCGAAAATTTAGTTCTAATATTGTAAGTCGGAGATAGAAAACTATCTTGTGATTAGAGAATACTATATAAAGTTAGTTGTGTCAAATGGAAAAATTGAAAATGAAAAATGTTCTCAAAAAAGTGGGCGATTAAATAGTAATTTGCCGTTAGGCAAGACGGACGCTCCCGCAGGGAGAAGCTATCCTATATTTGTGACTCTATCACTGCGGGTTGAATGTTCGCTTACTGGCTCACATTCAATCCTCGCTCTGTTATGAAGTGACTTTTGTCAAGAGGCAAAAT
>CAVCBH010000293.1:0-10161 GCA_963600375.1 bacterium
TATAAAATATATAATGCTGTATATCAGAATGAAAAGGAACACTTGATGAGAGAAGCAGACTATATAGATATAAAATATATAATGCTGTATATCAGAATGAAAAGGAACACTTGATGAGAGAAGTCGGACTATGTAAATATAAAGTGTATAATATTATATAGCAGATTAAAAAAGAGAAAGCTTTGACGCAAAAAATATTTTCTGTTATAGTGAAATTGATTCAGATAAGGTTAGAGCCTGTTTGAAAAATCATTCCTGCAATCTACACACCCCAATTTACGGTATATTTTGCCTTCATTCGGTTACCGTAGCCCACTACGCCGCCCTCATTCAGGCGAAATCTCCCGCAAATTGTGATGCACATCTTGCAGAAAGCATTTTTCAAACAGGCTCCAGTGTTCCATCCATCTAGTTTCTAAAGTGTTGTTGGATATAGATTTTATAGTTTGATTCGTAACTCTTTTGTTGCGAACTGCAAAATGATTGTCCATAAACTATTATTACTGAACGGATGCTGCACTAGTAGAAGGAAAGAGAGAGTATGGATTTTAAAGTAGGAGAAATCATTAAAATGAAGAAAAAGCATCCCTGTGGTGCAAATGAATGGAAATTACTCAGAGTTGGAATGGATTTCCGGCTGCAGTGTATGAATTGTGGCAGGGAAGTGATGGTGCCAAGAAAGCTTGTAGAGAAGAATTTTAGAGGCTATATCAATCAGAATATTGATTGATATCTCGGAAGATGAAATTAATGTCACATATAATAACAATAAAAAATAAAAATGAATCATGTGAGTTACATTATAAAAAAGATATATTATATGGTGAACTGCCGAATAATGTAATTAAAAAGTAAGAGAGGACAAAAGACAGTTATCAGAAAGTAAAAGGAAGATAAAGTGCTGAAGCATAAATACTATAACAGCCCAATATAGTATGTTATAGATACCAGTAATAGCAAAATGAATAAAAAAGAAACCACATAGGATGAAATTTTGTGCAATAAAAATTAGAAATGAAACTTGAGTTTATAAGTGTTCTGTGATATAATGGACAACTGTAATGTGTAAAAATCCTTGTTCTCTTAAGTTTTTAAGAGAGCCAGAAAGACCAAAAGGAGGTGCAAATGACCATGAATAAGTATGAATTAGCTCTGGTTATTAATGCAAAAATCGAAGATGACGCTAGAACAGATGCCATTGAAAAGATTAAAGCTTTAATCGAAAAATTCGGTGGAGAAATCACTAACGTTGATGAATGGGGTAAGAAGAAATTAGCTTACGAAATTCAGAAGATGAGAGAAGGATATTACTATTTCATCCAATTCGATGCATCAGCTGAGTGTCCAGCAGAGATTGAACGTCGTGTTCGTATCATGGAACCAGTTATGAGATACTTATGCGTTAAACAGGATGCATAACGAATAGGAGGAATTCCATGAATAAAGTAGTTTTGATGGGACGTTTGACCAGAAACCCAGATGTAAGATATTCTCAGGGAGAGAAGGCAACGTGCGTAGCAAGATATACTTTGGCCGTAAACAGAAGATTCCGCAGAGAAGGCGATCAGGATGCAGACTTTATTAGCTGTGTTGCTTTTGGCAGACAGGGTGAATTTGCAGAGAAGTATCTGAGACAGGGTACAAAGATTGTCGTTTCCGGAAGAATTCAGACAGGTAGTTATACCAATCGTGACGGTATTAAGGTTTATACAACAGATGTTATTGTTGAAGAACAGGATTTTGCAGAGAGTAAGGCAGCTGCATCCAGCTATACAGGTGGATATCAGCAGCAGGGAGGATATCAGAATGCTCCAGAACCACAGGCTGCACCTGCACCAACAAGCCGTCCAGCCCCAAGTGAGGCAGTGAGCGATGGATTTATGACAATTCCAGAAGGAATTGAAGAAGAACTGCCTTTTATTTAGAATTAAGGAATTTAGGAGGTAATATCAATGGCATATAGCAAAGATCGTGGCGATGCTCCAATGAGAAGAAGAGGTGGCCGCAGAAGAAAAAAAGTTTGCATTTTCTGTGCAGACAAGAATGCAGTAATCGATTATAAAGATGTAAATAAATTAAAAAGATACGTATCTGAAAGAGGTAAAATCTTACCTAGAAGAATCACAGGAAACTGTGCAAAACATCAGCGTGCTCTTACAGTAGCAATCAAGAGAGCAAGACACGTATCCTTAATGCCTTACACAGTAGAGTAAGACATACCGATTTTGCTTGAAAATGCCGCGGCAACTATGTGTTTTAGTTACCGTGGCATTTTTTAAATAGTTAACTTTTTCCTAATTTGCAGCGCAATAATGCGTTTCTGGAGGTAAAAATGAAAAAAAGAGGAATTTTAAACGCGCAACTTTCTTATTTACTCGCAGCTCTTGGTCATAAAGATTTATTTATGATAGGAGATGCTGGAATGCCTATTCCTGAAGGAGTAGAGGTAGTAGATCTCGTTTTAACAGCCGGAGTGCCAACATTTAAGCAGGTTATGGATGCTATTTTAGATGAGGTACAGGTAGAAGGATATTATCTGGCTCATGAGATTAAAGAATTCAATCCAGAATTAGAGGAGTATATCAAGACCGGACTGCCAGAAGCAGAAGTAGAATATATGCCTCATGAAGATTTAAAGAAATTCAGCGGAAAATGCCGTTTTGCAATCCGTACAGGAGAATTCTCTCCATATCCTAATGTAATATTAAGAGCTGGAGTAGTATTTTAGATTACTATTTAATTCATTAATTAACAACAGACGCTCTCAATGAAAGAAGATAGCCTATATTTGTGACTCTATCACTGTGGGTTGAATGTTCGCTTGCCCGCTCACATTCAATCCTCGCTCCAAGGCCACAAATATAGGCTATCTTCTTTCGTTGAGAGCTGACAGTGGGTGTTCGATTTGAAGATGAAAGTTGATGTCTTCTGCTTGCTCCAAGATAGCTTCTCTCTTCCTGGGCTGTGTGTACCTTAATGAATTAAATAGCAATTCCCCTCATATTATGTATAGAAGATTACAAAAAGATTAAAAGAATAATATTTTAATTAAAGTAGTTGAAAGAGATAAAAAAACGCGCTATACTATTAAATAACAGGAAAATTATTTGCTATCATTTGAAAGAAAGGGGGAGTCTCGTGTCCAAAATTAGAATTCATCAAGGCTCGAAGGATTTGTATGTGAATATTATCAGTGTGAATTCAAGATATGTAGACTTCATCATTCACAATGATTTGTCCATAGATATGAAGGTTCCAGTTGGAATGAGTCGAGAGATGATTGAGAGATATGTTCGTTTGAATGAGACAATGATTTTTCAGGAATATGAGAAGAAGCAGGTTCGAAACCACCAGATGCTCCCGATAACTCTTGATTTAGAGGAAGGAAGAATTGTTTACAGGGCTGGTTTATATCTTCCGTTTCTTGGTAAGACGGATGTTCTTTTGAGAATAAAGTATTTGTCTGAGTTTGATAAGGAAGAGACGAAAGTTTATATGGAAGATAAGGCAGATCAGGGGAAACATTTAATTATTAAAACGGATAATGACAGCCAGGAATTTTTAAGATATTGTATTATTCGCTATTATAAAAAGTGTGCTTTAATTATTGTTAAGAAAAAGGTGGAAGAGTTTGCGACTAAGATGGGACTTAAGTATAATCAGGTAATGATTACTGGACAAAAAAGGCAGTCCGCACTTAGAAGACCAATTTTTTCGCTTTCTTATCAGAATATAGAGATTAAGAATCAGCTTACTTTGTGGGGAAGCTGCAATCGAAAGCATAATTTAAAGTTTGACTGGAAGTTGGCGATGCTTCCGATGGAGATTATCGAGTACATTATTGTGCATGAGTTGACACATTTAAAGATTATGAACCATTCGACTGTTTTCTGGAATGAGATGGAAAGGGTGATGCCGGAATATAAAGAGTGTCGTGCATGGTTAGAAAAGCATGGAAAAGAATATGAGATTTTCTGATATCGAAAAGCAATAAGTAATAATAGAAAATAGCAGTAAACAAGAATAGAAAGAGCGAAAGAAATAGTAATAAAGAAATAAAAAAGAGAAAGTCTGCATAGGCAGGCTTTTTCTTTTTCTTATATATAGGATAAATAATTTGTGCTATACTTAATATTAATGTACTCTCTCATTGATTTTCAGTCAAATAGTGCCATCAACAAGGCACCTAATGACACTGGTGAGTGAAGTTAACGCAGTTCGATGGGAAAACAGGTAAGTTATTTGATGAAATGTCAATGAGACAGTACACTGATATTGAGTTAGCATAATATGTAAAAATATTAATTTTAAATTAGCATAATAAAATAAAGACTGTAACAAAGATTGTAATAGAAAAGGAAAACACAATTATGAAATTAGATGAATCAAAAAGACAAAAGATTGTTCATCCGATTGCACCGCTTTATGATAAAGATTCGAGAATTTTAATACTGGGAAGTTTCCCATCGGTAAAGTCCAGGGAGGAAGCATTTTTTTATGGGCATAAGCAGAATCGTTTCTGGAAGCTTTTGGCAGAAATTCTTTCGGAGGATAAGCCGGAAACAGTGGAAGAGAAGAAAGATTTTCTTCACAGAAATCATATTGCGGTATGGGATGTGATTCACAGTTGCGATATTATAGGTTCTTCTGACAGCAGTATTCGTAATGTAGTTCCGAATGATTTATCTGAAATATTAGGAAGTGCAGATATTAAGCAGATTTACTGTAATGGTGCGAAGTCATATGAATATTATCGTAAATATCAGGAAAAGGGGACGGGACGGAAGGCAAAGAAGCTACCTTCAACAAGTCCTGCGAATGCTGCATTTTCAATAGAAAAGCTTACAAGAGAATGGAAAGAAATATGCGAGCCGCTGCAGGTGGCACCGGCAGGAATTGGCGAGGTTTTGCTTCAATGGTATGATTATAATGCGAGGATTTTGCCGTGGAGAAGTGAACCGACACCGTATCATGTGTGGATTTCGGAGATTATGTTACAGCAGACGAGGGTGGAAGCTGTTAAAAAATATTATGATCGCTGGATGGAAACTTTGCCGGAGATAAAGGATTTGGCAGAAGTTTCGGATGAGGAACTTATGAAGCTTTGGGAAGGACTTGGATATTATAATCGTGCCAGAAATTTAAAAGCCGCAGCGATTCAGATCATGCAGGATTTTAATGGCGAACTTCCGGCAGATTATTCTGATTTATTATTCTTAAAGGGAATTGGTGAATATACAGCAGGTGCAATCGCGTCGATTGCTTTTCAGATTCCAGAGCCTGCAGTAGATGGAAATGCTCTCAGGATTTTTTCAAGAATTCTTGCAGAAGAGGGAGAAATAAATAAAGCATCCGTAAAGAAAAAAATAACGCAGGAAGTACGGCGTGTTTTACCGAAAAAACGCCCGGGAGATTTTAATCAGGCATTGATGGATTTGGGTTCTTCAATCTGTATTCCAAATGGAACACCATGTTGTGAGAAGTGTCCGTGGGAGTCTATTTGTCAGGCGCATAAATACGGACGTGAAGCAGATTTTCCAGTTAAGGTAAAAAAGAAAAAGAGAAAAATTGAGAAAAAAGCAGTATTTTTAATAGAAGTGTCTGATAAAGTTATTTTGCATAAAAGACCGGAAAAGGGACTTTTAAGTGGGCTATGGGAATTGCCGAATATTGCCGGAGAATTTTCTACAAAAGAATTGTCAGAACAAATTGTAAAATGGGGAATCGGCGATTATATGATAGAGCCTTTAGGAGAAGGAAAGCATATTTTTTCCCATGTTGAATGGCAAATGCGCGGATATCGCTTGCAGATAAAAAATATTTCGGAGAACATTTTAGATAAGAAAAAATGGATTGCCGTATCGAAAAAAGATTTAGAAGAAAAATACGCAATTCCGTCTGCATTTGAATGTTATCGAAAACAAATTTATCGAGAATAGATTTGCATCAGAACAAAAAATGAATAAAAAACAAAAGTAGATTTAATGAAAGGAGATACTATGGAAAAATTAATTGTACTTGGAACAGGAAATGCCTCTGTAACAAAATGTTATAACACATGCTCTATCATTCAGGATGAAAAGGGAAGATATTTTATGATTGATGCCGGAGGGGGAAATGGCGTTCTTACTCAATTAGAAAAGTTGTCTATTCCGGTGGAAGAAATTCATGATATTTTCCTGACACATGAGCATACGGACCATTTACTGGGAATGATTTGGATGATTCGTGTAATTGGACAGTCAATTCAAAAAGGAAAATATGAGGGTAACTGCACTATATATTGTCATGATGATCTGGTAAATGTACTTACAACTATTTGTGAGTTAACGTTAGTTAAAAAGATTACGAAAATGATTGGAGACAGAATTATTATCTGTCCAGTGCAGGATGGAGAGGAAAAACAGATTTTAGATTACAAAGTTAAGTTTTTCGATATAAGATCTACAAAAGCAAGACAGTTTGGACTTGTGACAACTTTAAATAATGGAAAACGTCTTACATTTTGTGGTGATGAACCGTATCAGGATCATTGTTTTGAGTATGCCTATCAGAGCGATTATTTTCTGCATGAAGCATTTTGTTTAGAGGAAGAAAAGGATATATTTAATCCATATGAGAAACATCACGGAACAGTAAAAGACAGTGCAGAACTGGCACAAAAACTGGAAGTAAAGAATCTGTTATTGTGGCATACAGAAGACAAAAATATCCGTAAAAGAAAGTCTCTTTATAAAAAAGAAGCCAGGAAATATTTTAAAGGTAATGTGTATGTACCATATGACAGGGAGATTATTGAACTAAAATAGTTTAAAAAAGAAAAACTAATGCATTAATGTATATGGTGTTGATGAAAACCAGACATTTGCAAGTGGATAATATTTATAAAACAGATGTTTTTTTTGTTTTATTAACTATAAATGAGCAAATATAGAAAAATGCACAAAAATAGAGTATTCTTGTTTGGAGTCTAAACACATTCAGATCAATCAGGCAAAGTATGTCTTTGTAATGCGGACATAGTTGTGCAATATTTTAAATTTGCTCATTTATAGTTATTATTTAAAAGTTGTAGTTAGAGTTTTATGAATGATAAAAAGATAAATTAATAAAAGAATAGAAGTGAAAGGAAAAAATCATGAAATTCAGACCATGTATTGACATACATAATGGAAAGGTAAAACAGATTGTTGGGGGAACTCTTTTGGATAAGGGAGACTATGCGAAAGATAATTTTGTTTCCGAAAAGGACGGAGATTTTTATGCTGAGTTATATAAAGATGCAGGTCTTGAAGGCGGGCATATCATTCTTTTAAATCCTGTAGGTAGTCAGTATTATGAGGAAGATGTGCGACAGGCATGCCTGGCTCTTTCAGCCTATCCGGGCGGTCTCCAGATAGGAGGAGGGATGACGGAAGAAAACGCAGCATTTTTCTTAGAGCAGGGAGCATCACATATCATCGTAACTTCTTATGTATTTAAAGATGGAAAGATTAATTATGAAAATCTGAAAAAAATTGTTGCGGTAACTGGAAAAGAACACCTTGTTCTCGATTTAAGCTGCCGTAAAAAGGAAGAGGACTATTACATTGTCACAGACCGCTGGCAGAAGTTTACAAATGTAAAACTTACTGAAGATGTATTATCTGAGCTCGCTGATTACTGTGATGAGTTCCTTGTACATGCGGTAGATGTGGAGGGAAAAGCAGGTGGAATCGAAGAAGATATCGCTGCTTTACTTGGCAACTGGGATGGAATTCCGGTAACATACGCTGGTGGAGTAAGTTCTTTTGAAGATTTGAAAAAATTAAAGGAGCTTGGGAAAAATAAGATAGATGTTACGATTGGAAGCGCACTCGATTTATTTGGCGGGAAAATGCCATTTTCCAAAGTGTTAGAGACGATCAACTTCTGATTTTGCTCCGCAAAATCAGAAGTTTTCTTTTGAAAGAGCAATGGTAATTCCCTTATATCTGGCTTTATCTCGAAGTATTTCTCCCTTGCCAGATGCCAGGTAAGAACAGGCAGTGGAAACAGATAATACCCCTGTCTGGCTGGCAACAAATTCAGAGGTTGCGATGCCAAGCTGGTTGATATCCAGTTTTTCAATCTCTTCTGTTGGAATGATTTCCAATGGCACATTTAAATTTGTGGCAGTTCCAATGATTCCGGGTTCATCAGATTTCAGAGGAATCGTCGCAATACATTTTAGAGAAAGAGGGTGAATGCCCTCTTCTTTTAATGTCTGCAAAAGTGCCTCTTCAATTGGTTTTTGTTCCATATTTCTCTTGCAGCCGATGCCGGCGCAGATGGTTTGTGGGCGGAGATAGAGAATGGGGGCTGATAGTGATGGAGCGGTGGTAGTTGCAGCAATAATTGAAGCAGAGTCAGTGGATTCAGAGATGTTATCGAAGAAAGACTCTGACTCTGGTGTAGAGTGCTCGTTCAGAGAAAATCCCTCATCAATTACTACAGTCGGGATATCAAATTTAATATTATCGATACTTTTAGAAAGTGGGAAAATATCAATCATTCCCCGTTTCTGTTCTTCCACTAATTCTGGATAAAGTTTTTCTACATTTTTATCCGTAAAGACATTTACTTTTTTACCAGAAAGCAAAGCACCGCTGATGTGTTTTAGCTGTCCGATATTTTCGATTGCCATATTATATTTTTTGGCAAAAGTATCAAAGGAGAGTTCACCTGCTACATCGGTTGCGGTAGTGATTACAGCTTCCCCACCGGAAATGGCAGCCATTTCACGGGCAAGGTCATTTGCTCCACCGAGATGACCGGAGAGAAGACTGATGGCATGTTTTCCTTTTTGATCTAAAACGACAACTGCCGGGTCGCTTGTTTTGTGGACAATGAGTGGGGCGAGCATACGCACAACGATTCCTGTTGCCATGATGCAGACAAGGGAATCATATTTGCCAAATCCTGCGCGCAGGTTCTCTTTAAAATTTTCTTTATTATAAATGTCACCGGGATGAGCGGTCGCCAACTTGTGGGCGAGTTTTTCACCTTCATCGGTGAGATAAAAATAAGCGGTGTTCATGAATAAATCCTTTCATTTGCTATAAATATACCCCCACTACATTTGGTAATGGGGGGTAACTATTATAAAATAGTTGCTATTAATCTAAAGATACCAATGTCACATCACGTACAAAAAGATTCTTTGCATCGGCTTCTGGATAAGGAATGTCCACTTCAGCAAGTTCGGCCATGTTGTAGACTGCTTTATGTTCAGTGATTTCGTGCCAGATATTATTTTCTTTTAAGTAATTGTAAATGTCTTGTTTGTTTATAATAGAGTTGGCTCCTTTTAATTTGTAAATTCTTATTTTTTAATTTTGAATTATCCTATTATTATTCAGGAGAGTAACCATTCTTTTTCGTTAATGTTTTTAATGGGTTATTTAACATAAAATACACGATCCTCTTTTCTTGCAGGAGCGGCAGGATAATTTCCGTCAACATAGCCTAAAGCACAGTGCCCGATTCCTTCATAGTCCCCTTCAACACCTAAAGACTTTAAGAAATTTCTGCCCCAGTCAGAGTCGAATTCTTCCTTTGCACGATGAATCCAGCAACTTCCGATACCAAGTTCATGTGCGGCAAGCATAAGATTACCCATAACAAGGCTGCCGTCGTATACATAAGTTGGGCGAGTCTTTTTAGCAAGAACAATCAGCATGGCAGGTGCGCCATAAAATGGGTCGAAGCCTTCTTTCCAACCGCCAATCTCACAGTTCATTTTAGAGATTTCGTCACGAAGTTCTTTCTTTGTAACCTGAATGATAATTGGGGTCTGCTCACCCATTCCACTTGCGGCATAGAGACCAGCTTCGATAATCTGGTCTAAAACTTCCTGTGGTACCATGTCTGATTTGAATTTACGGATACTTCTTCTTGATTTCATTTTATTTAATACGTCGCTCATAATGACCTCCTTGAAAATATATATTTAGTAGCATTAAAGCCTGTTTGAAAAATGCTTTCTGCAATCTGCATGCTCTAATTGCTATTAAGCTGTTAAAAACGTTACCCTACAATTATAAGCTGACAGTAGAGGTAACGCAACAGGATTTTACTATTTAATTCATTAGAGCGTGTCTGAAAAATCATTCCTGCAATCTGCACACCTCAATTTACGGT
>CAVCBH010000294.1:0-5309 GCA_963600375.1 bacterium
ATCGTCAAGTTTGTCATTCAGGTTCCAGAAAAACTGAACGCAACTCAGAAAGAAGCCCTTCGCAAATTCCAGGAAGCAATGGGAGAAGTGGAACCGGCTGAAACGAAAGAAGCTCCACATGAAAAACATGAGAAAAAAGGGTTCTTTGGTAAAAAGAAGAAGTAGTATTACTATTTAATTCATTAACTAGTTGACGAAGTCAGGGAAGAAAATTATCTATATTTCCCATAACTTCTGACAGTGGCTGAATTTTGATTGAATTAAGATAGTGGTTGTGAGGATTTGAGGATTTAATTCAACTAAAAACAGTCAAAGACAGCCCAGGAAGAGAGAAGCTATTCTATATTGGTGGCCTTAGAGCGAGGATTGAATATGAGCCGGTAAGCGAACATTCAACCCACAGTGATAGAGTCACCAATATAGAATAGCTTCTCTCTTCCTGGGCGGCTGTTGTTCTGTTAATGAATTAAATAGCAGACTGTGTTATAATGAATGAAGTCTAAATAATTCTATGGGAATGAAGAAAGGAATCAATTTATGAAATGGAATAAACTCACTATTGAAACAACAACAGCAGCAGAAGATATGTTAAGCTATGAACTTTCAGAAATGGGAATGGAAGGTGTTGAGATTGAGGATCATGTGCCATTATCTGAGGAAGATAGAAAGATTATGTATGTAGATCTTCTTCCAGACGAAATTGCACCAGATGATGGAAAAGCCCGTATTTCCTGTTATGTGGATGAAAAGGAAGATTTACAGGCAGTAATTGCGAAGGTAAAAACTAAGATTGAAGAATTATCTGCATTTTTACCTATGGGAAGTGGCGAGATTACGCTTGGTGTAACAGAAGAAGAGGATTGGATTAATAACTGGAAAGTATTCTTTAAGCCATTTCGTCTTGATGATAATATCGTAATCAAGCCAACCTGGGAGACACTTACCGATAAAAAAGACGATGATATTGTTGTAGAGATTGACCCGGGTACTGCATTTGGAAGCGGTTCTCATGAGACAACAAAGCTTTGCATTTCTCAGCTTAAAAAATACATCAAAAAAGATACAGAACTCCTTGATGTCGGAACAGGAAGCGGAATTCTTTCCATCATTGGATTGAAATTAGGTGCACATCATGCGATGGCAACAGATATTGACCCGAATGCGATTCGCGCAACAGATGAGAACTTTACGATTAATGGTGTTACAGACCAGGCAGAAGTACAGCAGGTAAATATTCTCGACAAAGATGAGGCAGACCGTTTCTATGAAAAGAATAATGGAAAACGTTACGACGTAGTTGTAGCAAATATTCTTGCAGACGTTATCATTCCACTTTCAGGTATCGTAACTCCATTATTAAAAGAAGACGGTATCTTCATCACTTCCGGTATCATCAATACAATGGAAGAAGCTGTGAAGGAGGCAATGCTTGCCAATAATTTTGAAATTCTTGAAATCAATCATATGAAAGACTGGGTGAGTATTACAGCAAAACCGAAAAGATAGATTCTGATTTGTAGTGCAAAACAGACGTTCCCAAAGAGAGAAGATAGCCCATATTTGTGACTCTATCGCTGTGGGTTGAATGTTCGCTTAAAGGCTCACATTCAATCCGCGCTCTAAGGCCACAAATATGGGTTATCTTCTCTCTTCGGGAGCTGTTTTTTGGTTAGTATAGCAAAGTCAGGATTTCATTTCCTGGATATTCAATCCCTTCTGTCGTATTCCTTAAATCCCCTCCACCTGATTTTCCGAGCTGTTAACGAGCAGAACCCGGGAAGAGAACGAAGCTATATTTATTGGCCCAGGAACTGTCTCTTTATTTTATTTGTATCTTGATCGTTGCTTTTTTACTACTTCCATCCGCTGCCATAGCTGTAATCTTTACAGTTTTTTTCTTTCCTGTTTTCTTTGTTTTTACTTTACCGTTTGATGTAACCGTTGCATATTTTGTGTTGCTTGATGTCCAGAGCAGTTTTTTGTTGGCTCCTTTGCTTGCTTTAACTTCAGCTTTTAATTTCAGTGCCTTTCCCGCCTGGACACTCTTCTTTCCTTTAATGGTGATTTTTTTAACTTCACCTTTCATGATACGGATTACAAATGACTTCTTTTTGTTGCTTCCATCAGTTGCTATTGCTGTGATGATAACCTTTTTGCCTGCTGCTTTTTTGTTGATCTTTACGACTCCGTTTTTGTCTACAGTGGCAAGTTTCGGACTGCTTGTTATCCATTTTATTTTGCTTTTTGGCAGGTTTGTTGTCAGCTTGATTTTTTTACCTGGCGCAATTTTGTTGGAGATTGCCTGGATTGTGATAATTTTGATCGGTGGATTATTCTTACCTGCGTTATTGTTTAGCGAACCTTTTTCTACGATAAATTTAACTGTTGGTTTTGTGACAGTCTCATTTGTTGCATATTGGTTTCTGTGATCTACGGTGTCATATTCATCTTCATCGATAAAATATGTCAGATAATATGTTCCTTCTTTTTGCGCTGTGATTTTTTGTTTACCTTTTGTTCCACTTAATATTATATTCTCACTTTCTATGGTATTGCCATCAGCATCTGTCGTTTTCCAGGTTCCTTTTTTCCCTTGAAATCCGTAATAGGAAAATTCATTTTCATTCCGTCCCTCTAGTTTAATTTGATCTAGCGAAAAACTTTCCTTTTCTTTGAGCTTCTGTTCATTTCGATCAGCCACAACTTTTGCAAGAGGTCTTGTCGCAATCAGCTCATCTATTTTACTCTCTGTCGTTATCAGGTTTTCGGTATAAGAGCCTCCGGCAGAACACATAAGAATATTCTGACTGATGCGATTAATTGCATTCTTTGCAATATCATCAGATTTTACATTTGCCCAGTTGATTCCGTTTGCATCGGTATGTGTTGGGTTAAGAATTGCTCTGTTCTTTAGCGATTTTCTTGCACCATCTCCATGAAATCTGGCTGTAATCAAACTATTATACGCTGAGTTTGCCAGTTGTGTATATACGGCTACGGTTACATCATAACTGATTAATACAGGGCATTTATAATATGTGACTGCTTTTTGCTTTTTTTGTTGCTGTTTGATTGACGCTGCGGTATATGGTGGAAGATTCAATGATGCCTGTGTTGATGTGTCTAATGTTTTGCTTTCACTTTTTTCTTCCGACCACCCTTTCTCCATTGCTTCTGTTGTACTAAATCCCACACTTGCTGCAATATTGCCAAATACTCCAATATCATTGCTATATGATACGGAAGAAGATTTTTCATAAGCATAAGATTTTGATCCACTCACAGTATTTACAGCACCATAAGTTGTAGAATTCGTCAATGTCTGGCTTCCGGAAACTTCTACTCCTGTATCATTCTTAAAACCTGAACTGTAAATCGGACTGTCTTCCTGAATATCAATTATCATTTGCTTATAACTTCCCTGTTGCATTGGGTAAATAGGAGTTATTTTAAAATTATGGAAATATACGGTCAATGCATCATAAGAATTAAACATTCCCATTTCTTTTCCTAACAAAATAGCAGTCCTGAAATACACTGGGGAAGATTTTGTATCCTTTTTCAATTCTTCGATTTCTTTTGCACCATTTGCACCAGAAGTATTTTTTATCTGATTCATTGCCTGTGCCTGTGCATTGGAAAGACTATTATCCGTTCCTTCATAGCTCGTTACATGAGGATTAAATAGTGAAAGAATCTCACTTGGAATCGTGATTGAATTTCCATATTTCGTAGCTGCTTTTAAATACGGTATCGATACATCATTGGAATATAATTTTTCTGCTATTGTTACTGCAAGATACTGCCAGTCATCTGCCAGAGAACTGGCTGCTCCATTTATGACGTATTGATTATCTTTAAAAGATGTATTTAGTGCTGTCTGATAATTTTGTGCAGGTGTTGCGGATCCTATCTTTGCAGATGTTTTTCGATAATAAACTTTTCCGCTTCCTAATGCAGGCGTATCCCAATCTTCCAATATGGCGGGAATATCTGTCAGTGAATTGATAATCTGGTCAGAAGTGTCGGCTATAACATTTATTGACATAAAGTTTAAAATAATCATGACCGAACTTAAACATAACGATATCATTTTACATTTTATCCTTGTAACATTTTGCAGTTTTTTCATAATACCACGCTCCATTTCCTCGGGGTTGTGTGGGAATGTTCCTTTCATTTATTTTATGATAATTTCTCGATGAATGATAGTGTCTTAGAGTCACATATCTTTATTGGAATTTCAGGATGAATACAGAACTATCAGTAACTCAGACTTCCTATACTCAAAAAGAGAGGGGACAGGAAATATTTTCCGTTTCTCGTCAAATGATTCAATCCATCAAACCAGGATTTACAACGAAAGAAACATGAAAGAAAAGGAGCGGAACGGTTGACGCTTTTTGAATTGGGTTATATAATATCTTGGTAGTAAAAGCGAAAAATATATTAAGGAGGAATGTTAAGTAATCAAAAATATATACAAACATATTTAAATATGATAGTTTATGTTTATAAAAGGAGAGTTTTTATGAACATAAAAAATATTACAAATTATAAACTAAAAGATTTTGCAGAGCTATTAGGTGTATCTGTTAAAACGTTACAGCGTTGAGATAGAGATGGTATATTCGTACTCTTACTAATAGAAGATATTATACGTATGATCAGCATTTACAGTTTAGAGAAATACAGACAGAGAATAATATAAGGGATATTGTGATTTATGCAAGAGTTTCAAACCGGACTCAAAAAGATGACTTGAAAAATCAAATCAAAAAGGATGAGGACATTGCTAAAGAGTTTCAAAACGGAAATTAATCCAACGCAGGAACAAATACGCAAGATAAACAAAACTATTGGAACCTGTAGATTTGTCTATAATTTTTATCTTGCCCACAATAAGGAAATATATGATTCAGAAAAGAGATTCCTTTCGGGAATGGATTTTCAGAAATGGCTGAATACTATTTATCTGAAAGAAAATCCAGAATGTTCCTGGATAAAAGAAGTCAGTTCTAAATCTGTGAAACAAAGTATCATGAATGCAGATAAAGCATTTAAGAGATTTTTTAAAAATCAGAGTGGATTTCCGAGATTTAAGAAAAAGAACAGAACCGATGTGAAAATGTACTTTGTAAAAAATAATCCGAACGATTGTCTTTGTGAAAGACACCGCATAAGTATTCCTACTCTTGGATGGGTCAGGTTAAAAGAAAAGGGATACATACCGACTTCAAAACAGGGATACCGAATCAAAAGTGGTACGGTATCCCGTAAAGCAGGCAGATATTATGTCTCTGTTTTGA
>CAVCBH010000295.1:0-2949 GCA_963600375.1 bacterium
ATTTTATATTGTAGCGGCATTAATCATGCCGGATGGACCGGAATATTATTAAATTTGATGAGATAAAATAGTTTGTTTAAAACAGAACACCAAAGCGATTAGAGGAATAAGAATGGATATTGCAAAGAAACTTGTAGGGACACATTCTTTGACAAAAGAAGAGTGTCTGGAATTGTTTTCTGTGTTAGATAATCCAGAGGTCATGGATTATTTAAAGGAAGAGGCAGTTAAGCTTCGCAAAAAATATTATGGAACAAAGGTATTTACAAGAGGACTGATTGAATTTACGAATTACTGTAAAAATAACTGCTATTATTGTGGAATTCGAAGAGATAACCGAAATGTGGAGCGTTATCGTTTAAGCGAAGAAGAAATTCTCGCCTGTTGTGAAAATGGAGAAAAATTAGGATTTCGTACTTTTGTGTTACAGGGGGGAGAAGATCCCTGGTATACACAGGAGCGGATTGCCGATATCGTAAGAAAGATTAAAAAAGAACATCCAGACTGTGCGATTACATTGTCTGTAGGAGAAAAGTCAAGGGAAACCTACCGCATATGGAAGGAAGCAGGGGCAGATCGTTATCTGTTGCGTCATGAGACAGCCAATGCATCCCATTATCACCTGCTTCACCCGGAAAGTATGCATCTTTCGAACCGAAAGCAATGTCTTTATGATTTAAAAGACCTGGGCTATCAGGTAGGGGCTGGATTTATGGTCGGTTCACCGGGACAGACCTGGGAACACCTTGCAGAAGATTTAGTCTTTTTACAGGAATTAGAGCCAGAAATGGTCGGAATTGGACCATTTATTCCACATCATGATACCAGGTTCGCAAAAGAAGAAGCAGGAAGCGTTGATTTAACATTAAAGCTATTATCAGTGCTTCGCCTGTTACTTCCGAAAGTCCTTTTACCGGCAACGACAGCACTTGGAACACTCGACCCGTTAGGAAGAGAAAAAGGACTTTGTGCTGGAGCCAACGTAGTAATGCCGAATCTGTCACCTGTAGAGAATCGGAAGCAGTATGAGCTTTACGATAATAAAATATGTACAGGCGACGAAGCCGCAAAATGTAAAAACTGCCTGTCTGGAAGAGTACGCTCTGCAGGATATGAACTGGTTGAAGATCGAGGAGATTACATAGGGTAGGAAACAGATAAGCAGGAGTTTTGATTAGGATTACAGATAACGTCCAAGCAGAGCTATTTTAATTGAAAAGAGACGGATGAATAGCAGGAAACTATATAGAATAGAAATGTGTTAGTAATCAATAAAATAGTGAAAGTAATTACAACAGATTCATGATACTATATGAAAGAAATTTACAGGTGTCAGAGTGATGAAGTGATTTCTTAAACACACTCTAAAGAAAGGGGAGCATAATGAAATACTGTTTTGGAGTAGATGTAGGTGGAACAACCGTAAAACTTGGACTTTTCACAGTAGAAGGACAGCTTCTTGATAAATGGGAGATTAAGACCTACACAGAAAATGAAGGAGAACGAATCCTTCCAGATGTAGCAAAAGCAATTAAAGATAAAATTGCGGAAAAAGAACTTGCAGCAGAAGAAATCTGTGGTATCGGCGTTGGAGTACCAGCCCCTGTTGATAAAAACGGAGCAATTGAGCGAGCTGCCAATGTCGGCTGGATGGCAAAAGAGATCAAAAAAGAGTTAGAAGAACTTACAGGTTTCCCATGTGTCATCGGAAATGATGCCAATGTAGCAGCACTAGGAGAGATGTGGAAAGGTGCAGGAGAAGGAGAAAAAGACCTTATCATGGTTACCCTTGGAACAGGTGTTGGTGGAGGCATCATTGTTGATGGACATCCAGTAGTCGGTGCACACGGAGCAGGAGGAGAAATTGGACACATCACTGTAAGAAGCGATGAGACAGAAATCTGCGGCTGTGGAAGAAAAGGCTGCCTTGAACAGTATGCTTCCGCAACAGGACTTGTTCGCCTTGCAAAAAGATATTTTGCGAAGAACACAAAAGAAAGCATCTTAAACGGAAAAGAAATTACAGCCAAAGAAGTATTCGATGCAGCCAAAGCAGGAGACGAAGCTGCTTTAGAAATCACACAGGAATTTGGTGCATATCTCGGACAGGCATTAGTAAACTTAGCAGCAACCGTTGATCCGGCAGTCTTTGTTATCGGTGGCGGAGTGTCAAAAGCAGGAGATATTCTCTTAGATATCGTAAGAAAATACTTCTATGAGCATGCTTTCTATGGAAACCAGAAGACGAAGATTACCCTCGCAACCCTTGGGAACGATGCGGGAATCTATGGCGCTGCAAAACAGGTGATTTAATTCTGGATTGCTGTGGAAAACAGACGCCACCAGAAAGAGAAAGAATCTATATTTGTGACTTTCGTCGCTGCAGGTTGAATGTTCGCTTAAACGCTCGCATCCAACCTTTGCTCCCAGGCCACAAATATAGATTCTTTCTCTTTCTGATGGCTGTTTTTTCTAACCATGCAAATTCCAGATTTAAATTTGGAGGATTTGGGGATTTTTCACGAGGTTGTGGCTGCCCTGGAGATGAAATGTTGAGGATTCACTAACAGGTTAGGGGCTTTCATCTCTATGCTAGAGCGTGTCTGAAAAATCATTCCTGCAATCTGCACACCTCAATTTACGGTATATTTTGCCTTCATTCGGTTGCCGTAGCCCGCTACGCCGCCCTCATTCAGGCGAAATCTCCCACAAATTGTGATGCACATCTTGCAGAAAGCATTTTTCAGACACGCTCTAGTCCTTTGCAAGGTAACATATGTTAGTGTTTGGTGCTATTCCAAAATCTTTTCAGCTAGTTTGCAGGCTTTGGAATAGACAGCCGCTGTAAAAGTTTATGTGCCGGATTTCTCAGAAAAAATTGAAAAAGAAGGGGATATTCTAAGCTTGAATTTTGTGACTTTGCGCTGTGGAATTCTGACTGTAACCTTG
>CAVCBH010000296.1:0-21266 GCA_963600375.1 bacterium
CCACGATATTACAAATGTGAGGTCACTTCATATTATCTAAGGCCACAAATATAGGTTCTCTGCTCTCTTTGGAAGCTGCTCATGGCTGCCCATGCAAATTCAAAAGTTTATGTTAGATAATTTGGGGATTTATCAAAAAGATGTGGCTGTTCGTGAGATGGGAGATTAAAGATTGACACAAAAACTATTGTTACAATATTACAGCAAGTTTACAACAATAAGGTAGATGATTTGTAGGATTTGGAATAGTCAGCCGCTGTAGATATTCTTCTATCGAATTGCTCAAAGGAAATCAAAGAGAAGGCGTATTCTAAGCTTGAATTTTGTGACTTTGCGCTGTGGAATTTTGACTGTAACCTTGCGAGCTCGTTTTCGAGCAAGGTTGTTTTATCAGGCAAAATGGAACGTTTAGCGCAACGGAACAAAATCAAGCTTAGAATACGCCTTCTCTTTGATTTTTTTGAGCAACCGGCTACAGAGCTCTTCGTAGCGGCGTCTGTTTAGCTACGCAAATCAGAAAATTTCTCTAATTACCTTCAGTGGATTCTCCCCCGGCGCATAAGAGAATTCCTGACAGAATTTCTCCTGTTCAGCAGATAATTTTAAAGTACTGAAATTAACTGCAGGCAGTTCATTTATATTCTTTAAATACATCGATGGATAGAACTTTTTCATGTAATTGCCAAAAACCTTTGGCAAATATTCAAGATAATAGATTGGTTTTTCCATAATGGCAAAGTTTCCGGCATGTTTGCTGCTGTTTGTAATTAACATATCAGAGAGATACATCATATCATTCACTGGAATCATATTTTTGATATAGCCAAATTTTGAGGCATATTTATAAGGCAACTGATAGGCGATTTCTACCATGTCCCAGTTGTTTGTGATCAAAAACCAGTCATCATCTAAAGAGTCCATCCAGTTCTTTAAGCCAAATCCTTCTAAAAGATTTACAGGATCTTCTCCCTCTTCCGGTTCCGGTTTTTGACCGAGTAAAAGAATGGAGACAATCTTTTTGCCTTTTGCCTGTGGATAGTAAAACTCTAATCGTCTTCTGACCGCAGCTCGTTTTTCTTCCTGCATAAGATCCCAGGAAATAGGTAAAGGGATATTATCTAAGAAGGTAACGTTATCTTCCCATTCATAGAACGATTTGAAAAGTTTCGCTGTAAAAGGACTTCCAGGAATTACATGGGTGCATCGTATGAAAGTCTGTTTCTTTTTCAGCTTTGGATTATCAAGATATTTCATAAAAATATTAAATTGATAATCAAAAGGAGAGGCTAAAAGTAAACGAGTTTCATTTTCAGAGGCACTTGGTATTTTAATTGGGATAGAAGGATCCATGCAGATGATATTTTGCGCTTCCGCACAGAATGTTCTGCGAGCATCCTCCATTTTGGTGTTAATCAGAGGTATTTTTGTTGCAGTCTTGTTAAGATAATACTGAAATTCTACATCAGGAAGAGTAGTCATGAGATCATCTTTTACAATCTGTAAATCGGAATTTAAGCCTCTTCCACGAGTACTTACAAATGAAATTATATTTTTACTCATCTTACTTTCCCTCCATGTATGAATTAATTAAAGCGGCAATTCTTTCACAGCTATGACCGTCACATGCAGACATATACTTTTCAACAAAAGAATTCATTTTATCGGTGAGAATGTGCTTTTCAGGATGTGTTAAATAATCCGTAAGTTCATCCTGATCAGTATAGATATCTCCTGGCAGATCGTCTGGATAATTGAGATAGAATCCACGGTCGTAGGTTGGCAGATCATAACAGAAAAAGGCAATCGGTTTACGGAGTAAAGCATATTCAAATATAACGGAAGAATAATCAGTAATCAACATATCAGAGATTAACATATAATCATTTGTTGAAAAATCTCTCATGACACGAATATTCTTATATTTTTTAGGAAGAATATCATTCTTCATTACCGGATGAGGACAGATTAAAAGTACCTGATTTGGAAGCAGATTTTTGGAAAGACGATCAAAATCAAGCTCTGGATGGAATTCACTTCGGTCACATCCCACATCACGGAAGGTAGGTGCATAAACAATAACAGACTTTCCAATTAAACCAGGATGACGGAAATATATTTTCCGCTTTGTTTTGTTAATAAGACGTTTATTAAAGTAATCATCTGTTCTCGGGCAGCCTAATGCCTTTACTTTATTATAGTTTACATCAAATGCATCTGCGTAAATAGAACGCAGATTTTCTCCACTTACGCATACAAGATTATACTGTGCATGTGTTGCTCTGTCTTCTGGAAGAGACATATTTGTTCCACGCTGTCCAAACTTTTTAAATGCACCACAGGCATGCCATAACTGAATCACTCTCTGCTCTGGTCTTAAAGGAAAATATCTTAAATATTTTACATAATCATCGGTAACAATGACTTTACTTGTGAGAATTGCCTCCGTCATTTCAAGAGCTGTTTCAGGGTCATGAGGTAAACGCTTTGCACAAATTACCTTTTTACCTTTGATAAAAGGATACAAAGCTTTAGCATTTCCCTCAAGATGTCCATCCGCACGAACAGAAACAAATAAAACCTGATTTTTCAGTGGCTTCTTCTGGAAAGAAGCAGCCTTTTTATTCCATGCATGGTCTTCTTCAGTTTCATCTGGAAGAAGACGGAACTTCATACCGGATTCGGCAGGTGCATAGAGAATTTCAGGGCTGTTTAAAGTGATTGGTTTGTCTTTTAAATACTCTTTAATAAAAGGTAAAGTTTTCTCGGTGGCAATGTAATCAATAAAAGTTGCCTCTCTGTTATTATAAAGAAGCATACCATCTAAACGATAAAGATAGCAACCTTTCGCATAACATAATTTTATTGATTCTGGAAGTTCTTTACCAAAATCAAGATGAAGCTTTCTGACAAAATCAACACGGAAAAATTTATTTGCCAGAGTAGCATCCATGGAAAGACACGGATTATTTTTTTGACCATTTTTCAAAGAAGTATACGCGATTTGGCTTAAAAGCAATGGCTGCGGTTGTTCATATTCTTTATGAAAGATTACTTCACTGATAAAGTCATAATTCTGTTTGATAAGCTGTCGGTAAGCCAGACGGAAAATGCCGGTGGCATACGTAATCTCAGCATCACAGAAAGCAATATACGGTGTTTGAGCATTATTTAATGCAGTTGCAAATAATTTCTCTTTAGAATTACTATCTTCAAAGAAAAGATTATCCTGCAACAGCCCTTCTTTCCCAATAGCAGCCTTCATGGAAACAGGAACAACTATTTTTATAAATATGAGATTCTGATTTTCCAGAGAAGCTAAAGACTTCATAAAGTTGTCCTTATTTGTTTCATCGCCATAGAGTACGGCGGTGAAAAATGCGTTCTTAAGGACATCCTCTTTAGATGACTTAATATCATATAAAGAAAATTCTGGAAAAGAAAGACTAAGAGTAGAAATTACCTTCATATCCAAAATCTTCAATTTATTATTTATCTCATCTACAAGTAACTGAACAGTATCTGCGTCTAAAGACCAAAACTGAATATAGAACTGATTCAGCATAATCTGTAACTGCTTTTGAATAATTGTATTCAGGTAGTTATGAATATCTGAATTCTGTTCACGGGCATCCTCAATTGTATCATATTCTGGATAATCCCTTAAAAAGCTTTCCTCTGCAGAAGTAAGAATCATCTGATGCGCAGTAATATAATCTCTGATCTTAGCTGGAGAAATAGAAGCTGTGATGGAATTAGAATCATCAAATCGTCTGTAATGAGTTAATATTTGATCAAGACCAACAATTTTATTGCATCGATATAAATAACTCATTACGAAAGCACCATCTTCCGAATAGGAAATTGGAGCAAACTGTAAATTGTATTTTTGAATTATGCTACGGCGAAAAAGTTTGTTCCATAAAGCAAATGTCCATAAAATATCTGTATTATATTTATTAATATCATCTAAGAGGACTAATTCATCTAAATTATGAATTTGGATAGTTGTATGATGGTTAAAAATATCATATTTTCCAATTAGTAAATCAGCCTGATTTTGGGAGATAGTTTCATACATAGTAGAAAGAGCATTTCCTTCCAGGATATCGTCAGCATCAAAAAAGAAGACGTATTCTCCTTGTGCAATATTTAAACCTGCATTTCTTGCCGAAGAAGGACCGCCGTTTTCTTTATCAATAATCGTTAAATTAGAATAGTTTTGTTTGTAAGAATTTAATATATTAAGAGTATTATCTGATGAGCCATCATTAATTATGATAACTTCATATTCAGAATTATCCATAGTTTGTAAAAAAATGCTGTCTAATGTTTCTGACAGATATTCTTCTGCATTATAGGCAGCAATAATAACTGATATTTTTTTCATATTATTCATCCTTCTTATAAATATTGTAAAAAGAGAACTAAAGATATAGAGCGTGTTTGAAAAATTATTCCACAAATTGGAATGCACATCTTGGAGAAAGTATTTTTCAAATACACTCGAAGGTTAGTAGTTGACATATTTTCTTATTATATACCAGAAAAAATGGTTTGGCAAGATTATACATTTTACAATAATAAATATAAAAATAAAAAAGATATAATACAAAATTTTGTTTTGATTGCGAAAAAAAATGATTAATGTTAATATAAACTGTGATTTTGTTAATAGTGTTAGGTTAAGAAAGGGGTAGAATTTTGCAAAATATTAGTAAACAAAAGTGGAAAATATATGGTTTATATACAGGAGTATTTGCTTGTATAGCTGCTGTAATATTTTTTCAGTTTTTATATTATGGAAAAACATTGATTGAATATCATGACAGTTTGCAGCAATATTACGCAGCATTTCAATATTTTGTTACATATATTCATAAAGTAATAAGAACATTTATCTCTACAGGCCAGATTCACCTTCCGATGTGGGACTTTTCGATTGGAATGGGAGGAGATGTACTGACAGCTCTAAATTATTATGTCATTGGAGATCCCATTAACTTTATAGGGATTTTTTTTAAAACAAGTCAGTTAGAAGTTATATATCAGTTATTAATTATATTTAGAATATATCTGGCTGGTTTTTTCTTTATTATGTTTTGTAGAAAGATAGGCTATACAAAAGCCTATACGATTGCAGGAGCAGTAATCTACTGTTTTTCAATATTTGCCCTATATTCAGCGGTTATGTATGCAGCATTCCCGAACGTATTGATTTATCTTCCATTATTATTGATTGCTATTGAAAGAGTATTTAGAAATCAGGGTGGAAGCATGCTGATGTGGGTTATTGCATTATGTATGATAAGTAATTTCTATTTTTGTTATATGCTTGCAGTAATAGCAGTGATTTATTGTTTACTTAGATATTTTTGTGTCAATTATTATTTTCTAAAAAAGCAGAATGTTACATTTAAAGATAGACTAAGAGATTTGTTTCAGTGTATTGGTAAGATGATTTTACCAATAATTTTCGGAGTATTATTAAGTTGTGTGGTTTTGATTCCAGATTTAAAAGTATTTGTTAATCAGGGAAGAGGGGCAGGACAAATCGTCCAAAGTTATACACATTATACAGTGAGAGAATATATAGAGCTGTTGTCCAGTCTGTTTTCGCCTAAAATTGCTGCAAACTATAATCTTCTGGGATTTTGTCCTATTGTTTTTCTGGCATTATTGCTTTTGTTTCAGAAGAGTTGCAAAAAGAAGAGGATAAAGAAAGTTCTTAGAATTGCATATGTTTTTAGTGGAATATTTTTGCTGATTCCATTTTTTGGGTATGCTCTTAATGGGTTTGCATATATTAATAATCGTTGGATTTTTGGATTAGTTTTCTTATCTGCGGTAACAATTGTAATTTTATTTGAGGAATTATTACATTTAAATAAGAAAAATAAGGTTGTATTATGTGCAGGAGCAATTGTATATTTAGTAATTTGCCTGATAGTACGACAGTTAAAAACAAGTGCTGTAATGACAGGAGTCATCTGGACATTTGTATTTTTATCAATTATTTTATTGCTTAATGGCTTGAAAGATTTGAAAGAAAAAAGACAAATCTGTCTTATGACAATGATATGTGGATGTGTTGCTTTTTATGGATTTTCATTATTCAATCCGTTAGACACAAGCATTATGTCAAGTAAATTAGACGCAGGACAAATCTCAAATCTGAAAGACAATAAGACCGCAGGTGCAGTCACAAAAATTAAAGATTCTGGTTTTTATAGAGTGGACGTGACAGATGGAGATACATTGAATGAGGGATTACTTTTTGGATATCCTTCTGTAGCTTTTTATTATAGTTTATACGATGGAAAAATAACAGAATTTAATAAAGAGTTAAATAACTCTGCTATGACTGTTCCTAATTTATCTCATGGAAACAAGGGAAGATCTTATCTGGATAATTTATGTAGCGTAAAATATGCTGTTACAAACACAAAAGAAAATGCGCCATATGGTTTTAAACTCTATAAAAAACAAAAAAATAAACAGGGCCAGGTCAGATATATTTATAAAAATAAGAATAGTTTGCCGTTTGGGTATACATTAAATAATTATGTTTCCCGCGAAAAATATGAGACTTATACAACATTGCAAAAAGAGCAGGCGATGTTGCAGGGAGCAGTATTAAATAAAGAAGATAGTGGAAAGTTAAATGAAATAGAACCACAATTTATGGATAGTTCCCTCTCTTATAAGATTAAAAATGTTAAAGGAGCTAAAGTTAAGAAAAATAAGATTATAGTAGAACAAAGAGATGCAACAATAGAAATGGAAGTTGAAATTCCTAAAGGAAAAGAAATTTTTATTCAGGGAAAGGATATAAAATTTAAGGCGTACAGCCCATCCACAACTCCGCAGTATTATTATCCAAAGAAAATGACTACTTATGAAAAGAGACTTTTAGATAATCAATATAAAAGCTGGAATGAGCCAAGTAATGTTGTGATTACTGGTCAGTTGGGAAAAAAAGTAGATTCCACAACTATGTATCAGAAACAGTATAAATATTTTTGGAATCAGGATAGTTTCCTTTTGTGTTTAGGTAATTTCTATGAAGGAAAGCAGACGATTTCTCTTAAAATAAGCGAACCTGGTGAGTATACATATTCGGATCTTTCTATATTGACAGAAGACATGCCGACAATGGAAAACCAGGCAACACAGTTAAAACAGAACCCAATGACAAATGTAAAGTTTGCTTCTAATTATATTGAGGGAACTATAAACACAGAAGGTGATGAATTGCTTGTATTATCTTTACCATATAGTGAAGGCTGGAGTGCAAAGGTTGATGGAAAGAAGGCAGATCTTGTCACGGTGAATACAATGTGGTCTGGAATATATTTAGGAGAACAGGGCAAGCATAAAATTAAGTTGCATTACAGAACACCGGGACTGATATTAGGAGCATCCATTTCTGGTGTTACGTTGATTTTAGTGGTTGTTGTTCTAATATTTAATAAGATAAAAAAGAGGGAAAATAAATGATTCTATTTATACTTATATTGCTCATGATTATTATAGCTAATGCGGAAATAGCGAAGCCGAATAATTTTAACATAGAATATAGCAGTATTAGCCAGACAAATGTAATTAAAGGAATTTTTGTGATATTAGTTTTACTGGGACATGGAAATTCCTATTTGAATATTGATGGTGTGCTAGATATCCCGTATAAATCATTACAATTACATTTAGGGCAAATGATCGTATCTATGTTTTTATTTTATTCGGGATTTGGAATAATAAAATCGATAATGAAGAAAAAATTTGGCTATATAAAAACATTGCCTGTAAAACGTTTTCTGATTGTGTTATTGAATTTTGATATTGCTGTTGTGTTATTTGAAATAATGAATATCTGCTTAAAAATACATTTTGATTGGAAGACAATTCTACTCTCTTTTACAGGCTGGGTCGGTATTGGAAATTCTAACTGGTATATGTTTGCAACCTTTGTGTTGTATATATTGCTGTTTATTTCTTTCTATTTTTTAAAATGGTTTGACAAAGAAATCTCTTTATATATCGGAATGGTGATTTTTACGATATTATCCATAGCATTTGTGTATTGGGAGATAAAAGTTGGACAGCCAACATGGTGTTATAATACAGTAATTTTATTTGCGTTAGGAGGCTGGTTTGCATTATTTCAAAAACAGATAGAACGTATTGTTATGAAGAATGATTACACTTATATTATTCTTGGCTCTATTATGGCTATTGTATACTGGATTAGTTTTAAAAACAGAGTTTATGGAATTGAAGCATATTCTGTTTGGGCATGTTTATTTACCGCAGCTGTTGTAATGATTACCATGAAGATTTCTATAAAAAGTACAGTATTGGAATGGATAGGAAAGAGAGTATTTAGTATTTACATTTTACAGAGAATTCCGATGATCATATTGACAAAAACAGGATTTGCACAAAATTCGCCATATGCATTTATTGTATTAGTATTTCTGATTACATTAGGATTAGCAGTTATTTTTGATTACGTTGTAGGAAAATTAGATAATGTTATTCTTAAGCATTTAATAAAAGAATAAAAGAAATAAATAGTAAGGAAGCACTTGATTTATAAAGAAACAGAGTGGTGATTGTAGAGTATAAAGATGACTCAGGGAAATGGATAAAAGAAAAATTGGGTGGTTAGATGAAGGAAAATAAACGCATAAGGCAGCTTGCATTTATGATTAGAGCTATTACAGAAATTGAATTGGAAGAAGCTGAAAGAATTATATTGTCAACAGAAATTGGGAAGGATATTTTAGCTGGGAATATAACTGTATTATATGAACAGCAAACAGAAAATCTTGCTGAGATAGCAGATGAATTGAAGGAAAAGGGAAGTTATCGAAATGTCGCGGAACAATTAACATTCAAGAATATTGTTTATGCAGGAAAAATGTTATGTGAATATGAGGAGGAAAATAGAGAAAGCATTCCTGTTTAACTGAATGCTTTCTCTGGAATTTCTATACGGTTTGTTGTGTGTTGCTTACAAATCTTGGTAATGGAATAGGCTGAAAATCTGTTCAAAAGGATCTTGTGCAGTATCACAAGCAAACTCCTGACAAAATCGTGCCTCTTCCTCAGATAAATCTGTCTGTTCATAGTCAAGTGTTTCCAATTCACCTGCTGTTTCTAAATATAAATCTGGATAAAATTGATTCATATATCTGCCGAAATGTTTTTTGCCATAATTTAAATAGTATACAGGCTTCTTTGCAGAGGCAAAGGTACAGGCATGTTTACTGCTGTTTGTAACCAGCATATCAGAAAAGTAAAGCAGGTTGTCGAATCCAAATACGCCTTTCATGTATCCAAGGCATTTTGCATAGGAAAGAGGGAGTCGGTTGGACATTTCAAGAAGATTGATGTTATTGGTAAGTAAAAACCAGTTATCCCCGATTTCATCCAGTAATTTCTTTAAATCTAAATCAGAAAAGAGTTCTGCCATTTCCTCTGGAGCGGTCTGATTTACTGTAAGAATAGTCAGTATCTTTTTCCCTTTTGCTTCAGGATAAAGGTATTCCAGGTGGTTTCGTATATTTTCTTTTGATTCTTTGGATGTGATATCCCAGGCGAGAGGGAGACATATATCATCTAAAAAAGCAGTATTTTCAAATTCATAAAAGTTTTTCAGAAAATTACTGAAAAAAGGAGAACCGGGCAGTACATGGGTACAGCGGATAAAGGTTTTTTTATGTGCTAATGCAGGATCTTCTGTAAACTTTAAGTATTCATTAAAAAGATAGTCATAAGGGACTAAAGTTAAAAGTCGCCGTTCTTCCGGTAAGGCAGGAGAAAGCTTCACCGGAATAGAAGGATCCATACAGATAATATTTCTGGTATTTTTACAGAAGGAGAGACGGGCTTTTTCTAACTGTTTGTTGGCGGCAGGAACTTTCGTAGCTGTGTTTTTCAGATAGTATTCAAAAGTTACGTCAGAAAGGTTCGATGCCAGATAGTCCTGTATTAATTTTAAATCGATATTCATTGCTCTGCCACGGGTGCTGAGAAATGAAACAGTAGTTTTGCTCATGCTAGTTCTCCTCCATATAAGAATTAATTAATTGTGCGATTCGTTCGCAACTGTGACCATCACAGGCAGACATATATTTTTTCACAAAAGCAGTATATTTGTCTGTGAGAACATGTTTTTCAGGATTTCTGAGATATTCCATAAGCTCTTCCTGTGTCTTAAATACATCTCCTGGCAGATCATCTGGATATTTCAGATAAAAGTCTCTGTCATATCTTAAAAGGTCATAGCAGAAGAATGCGATTGGTTTGCCAAGTAAGGCATATTCAAAGATAACGGAAGAGTAATCAGTGATTAACATATCAGAAATCAGCATATAGTCATTTGTTGAGAAATCTTTTACTTCTAATATATTGCGGTATTTATGTGGCAAAACAGGCGCATCCATTATCGGATGAGGGCAAATCAACAGAACCTGATTCGGAAGCAGAGATTTTGAGAGAAGATCAAAATCTATCTCTGGATGAAATTCATTTCGATTGCCGTCTGTGTCCCGGAATGTAGGGGCATAGACAATTACCGATTTAAAAAGTAACTTTGGATGCTTTAAGTAAATCTGTCGTTTCTTTTTGGAAATCAGTTTTTTGTTAAAATAATCATCCGTTCTTGGCGTTCCTAAAGCTTGTACTTTCTGGTAATTGACATCAAAAGCATCGGCATAAATGGAACGTACTTTTTCTCCACTGACAGTTACCAGGTTGTACTGTGCATGGGTGGCAATATCAGTAGGAACAGGGATATTTGTTCCACGCTGTCCAAACTTTTTAAATGCCCCACAGGCATGCCAGAGCTGAACTACACGTTGTTCTGGACGGAGTGGAAAGTATCGCAGGTATTTAACATAATCATCAGTTATAATAACTTTGCTTGTGAGTACAGCTTCGGACATCGCAAGAGCAGCCTCATTATCATGTGGTAACTTATATGCGCAGATTTCTTTTTCACCATTAATGTAAGGATAGAGTGCCAGAGCGTTGCCCTCAAGTTTACCATCGGAGCGGACGGAGACAAAAGTAACTTTGTTCTGCAATTTTTTCTTTTTTAACTTCTCGACTTCCTTTGTCCATGGTTCTTCTGCTTCTGTTTCTGGAATTGGACGGAATTTCTCCCCGGATTCCAAAGAATTATATAAAAGTTCAGGGCTGTTTAATGTGACAGGCTTTACTTTAAAGTATTCTTTTAGCAGAGGAAGAGTTCTCTTTGTTTCGGTATATTTTAAGAAAGATTCTTCAGTGTTGTTGTAAATGACAAGTTCATCGAAATTGTAAAGGTAATATCCACAGTGATAACACTTGTCCAGAAAATCTATAATATCAAGATTAAAGCTGATATTATGCTTTTTTAAAAAAGAAACGGAGAAGAACTTATTAGCTAAAGTTGCCTCCATTCCAAGACATAATATATCACATTGATTAGAAGCTAAAAAGTCTGCGGCAATATGGCTGTAGATTAATGGCTGCAAACTGCCATAATTTTTGTGATAGATAGCTTCTGTAATAAAGTCCATATATAACCTGCTGAATAGCTTGTTCACACGGCGAAAAGAGCCTGTGGAATAAAGAATCTTTTCATCGCAGAAAATGATATATGGTGTGGATGCAGTAGATAATGCCTCATTGAATAATTCTTTCTTTGAATCACAGTCTGTAAAGATAATATTTTTCTGTAATAAGTTCTTAGACTGAATGGTACCCTTCATAGAAGAAGGAACAATAATCTTAATAAATACCATGTTCTGTTCTGTTAAAGATTTCAGACAGGACAGAAAGTCTTCCTGCGTGCTTTTATCTCCATAGAGAACGGCTGTCAGACGGGCATGTTTTAATACTTCTTCAGAGTCAGCGCTTAAATTTGTCAGTGGTAGTTCTGGAAGAGCAGCTCTCAGTTCGCAGAGTCCCTTCATATTTAATAATTTTAATTTATCGTTAATCTGAGCGAGAAGAAATTGGGCAGTAGAAGCATCTAAAGTCCAGAACCTGGCATAAAACCGATTTAATAAAATAAGTAGTTCTTTGTGAATAATGGTGTTTAAATAATCGCTGATTTCCTCATTATCTGCCATAGCGTCTTCGATTGTTGCATACGCGGGAAAATCTCGCAAAAAACTTTCTTTTGCACAGGCAAGAATCATTTCGTGTGCAGTAATATAGTCCCGGATTTTTGATTCGGAAACGGAGGCAGTAATGGAACCACCAATGGATTCGTTAAATCTTCTATACTGAATTAATGCTTGATCTAATCCTACAATTTTACTACAATGCAGCACATAATCCATAACAAATATTCCATCTTCTGAATAAGAAACCGATTTAAAATTTAAATGATACTGTTTGATTAAATCAAGACGAAATAATTTATTCCATAAAGCAAATGTTTGGAGAATATCTGTGTTGTATTTATCAATATTGTCAAGACATACAAGATTATCAAGTGTATGCACAGGTGAAAGTTTATAAGGAGTGAGAACATTGTATTTTCCAATGACCAAATCAGCATTCCTTTCTTGTGCACATTGATAGAGGGCTTCAAGAGAGTTATTGATGAGAAGGTCATCCGCATCAAAAAAGTAAATATATTCTCCGCTGGCAATATCAAGCCCAGTATTACGGGCAGAAGAAGGACCGCCATTCTCCTTATTAATGACAGTTATATTTGAGTATAAATTTTTATATTTTTCTAAAATGTCTGCTGTGTGATCGGAAGAACCATCATTAACGATAATAATCTCATAATCAGAGTCAGACATGGTTTGTGAAACTACGCTGTCTAATGCTTCTGTAAGATATTTCTCTGCATTATATGCAGGTATGATTACAGATATTTTCAAATCTTTTTTCATAGTATACTTCCTTTTAAATAAATTGTTGTAGAGTCTTCCTTGACTATAGCATAGTTTACGTATGGTGACAAGAAAGCATAAAGTAGCACATAATATGGAAAGCTAAAAATAAAATTGGCGTTATAAATTAAGAGATATATAAGAATTGACAGAAGAAAGTTATAGAGGTAGAATTTAAAGAATGGAAAAATTTAATAAAAGAGAGGGTAAAGATGAATACTAAAATAAAAAAGTTGTTTTTAATGATGTTCTTATGTAGTGTAATATTTTTGATATTTCCATCATCTGCACATGCAGCTCAAAAAGGATGGAAGAAAGAGGGACAGTTTTATAAATATAGAGTGCATTCTTCTTATGTGAAGAATTGCGTAAAGAAAATAAAAGGGAAATATTACTATTTTGATAAAAAAGGCATTCGGAAGAGTGGCTGGGTAGATTATAAAGGGCATCGCTATTATTTTGATAAAAAGACAGGCGAGGCATATGTTGGAAAACATAAAATTAAAAAGAATAGTTATATTTTTCGTAAAACAGGAAGAATGGTGTTGAAAGAAGGAGAATTCCGACAGGGTAAAAAGATATATTACATTGGAAAAAAAGGAAAAGTTTTAAAAGGTAGTCAAAAAATTAAGGAGAAATGGTTTTATTTTGATGGAGAGGGAGATAAAAAAGAATTACCGAAAAAAATAGAAGTTGTATCTGATATAATTAAAAGTAATATCATTACAGGACAATTAGAGAAGCAGACGTTAGACAAATATCAGTTACAGAATTGCAATAAATTAATGATTGTGGCTCATCCTGATGATGAGAGCTTGTGGGGAAGTGGTCATCTTCTGGACAGGGGATATTTTGTAGTATGTCTTACAAATGGAAATAATACTGTACGAAGATCTGAATTTTATGCGGCCTTAAAGAAATATGGATGCCAGGGTCTGATCCTTTCTTATCCTGATCTTGAAGGTGGAAAGCGTTCTGACTGGTCAAAATATACAGTTAAGATTGTACAGGATCTGGAGTTACTTTTAACTTATAAAAAATGGGATTTGGTTGCCACACATAATCCGAAGGGTGAATACGGACACATACAGCACAGGATGACAAGTCAGTTGGTAACAGATGTTTATCGCTATACGTATAAGAGAATGAACAGATTATTTTATTTTGGAAAATATTACAAATGGAATGAATTGCCTAAAGTGCAAAATAGTTTGATACCACTTTCGAAATCTAAATTGGAAAGAAAAACACAAATTATTAATACGGTATATAAATCTCAGGATGTAAAATGGGATAGACATATGATGAAATATGAGAATTGGATTAGCTTTCAAGCTTGGAGAGAGTAGAATATTTTCCTGTTTGTGTGGGAATGACAATTATCATTGCTTTAATATTGTCTTTTTTGGTAGAAATAATATTAAAAATAATGCGAGTGTTTTTAAGAAGAAATATTCATTAGTATAAGCAACAAAATTGTGAAAAGGGAAGGCGCTTTATAAAAAATAAGGAGAGAAAGATAGTTGAAAAAAATAAGTACTTTGTATTTGAAAATATTTTCGATAATTTCATTTATAAGTTTTTTATGGATTTTCATTATAGCAGTATATAGAACTTTTATGTTAAGCAGAGTAAGCATTATAATTATGCTTGGTATCAGTGCAGTAATATTTCTATTTGGAAAGAAAATTTACGAACATATAAATGAAAATGAAATCAGGAAAATATGGATATTATTATGGGGAATATCAGCTATATTTATGATATATATAGCTTGGAATTTACGTGCGAGTGTATATTCTACATGGGATTATGGAAGAATTTTGAATGATGCGATAGAACTTGCAAGAACAAATGATTTTGAAAGCCAGGCTTATTATGCAAGGTATCCTAATAATCTATTATTACTGTTTATTTTGGAAAAGTTTTTTAAGATAATTCTTGCAATTGCACCAACTTTTTCAACAGAGGCTTTGCAGTCTTGTTCTATTATATTGAGTTGTATTTTTGTACAGCTTTCGATAGTAACAATTTATATCACGTTGAAAAGAATGTGGGGAGTAAAAAAGGCTTCTTTAGCAGGAATAGTGCTATTACTTGCTTCTCCACTATATTTATATGCGACATTTGCATATACAGATACTTTTTCGTTGCCACTTATTGCTGGGCAGTTATATTTTTATGGTAAGTTTAAAAATGAAAATACAAAGAAAAAATGGATTTATTTAATTGCAACTGCGGTTTTGGGGGCGATAGGATTTAAATTAAAAATGACAATTGTATTTATCTTAATAGCGATTGTTATTAATATTTTTATTCAGGGAGACATAAGGCAGTTTATTAAAAGTCTATTATTAATTTGTTTAACGGTAGTAATTACAATAGGTTTACTTAGCAGTGTTTTACTGAGAGAATATAAATTTATTCCACAATTAAAGGATCAATATCAGTTTCCTTATGAGCATTGGGTGATGATGACATTAAATGGAGCGGGTGGTTATAATCAGGATGATGTTAATTACACGATGTCTTTTGATTCATATGAAGAAAGAAGACAGGCAGATATTGATAAGATAGAAGAGCGAATTAAAAATATGGGAATTGCAGGAACAGCTAAACATATTTTCATAAAAAAAATATTTGGTACATGGGGCTTAGGGAGTATGGGAAGCGATGATTATATAGCCCGTTTGCCTTCTTATAAAAATCCTTTACAATCAATTTTTTGTATAAATGGAAAGCATCATAATGTTTATTTGATATATGCTCAGTCCTATCATTTGATTATGTTATTCTGGATAGCTTATTATTTATTAATGAATATTCGAGTCCAGGAAAAACAGATGGAAAATGTGGTGGTTACTTCAATTTGGGGATTAGCAGTATTTTTATGTATATGGGAATGTAATTCCAGATATTTAGTTCAGATGTTGCCATTGTTAGTAATAGTAATGATGAGTGGAATATATAAATTTTTAGAAAAGAGTAAGGAAGAATAAAATGAAAAAATACGATTATTTAATTGTCGGAAGCGGTCTTTTTGGAGCAGTTTTTGCATATGAGATGACAAAGGCAGGAAAGAAATGTCTCGTTCTTGATAAGAGAGAACATATTGCAGGTAACATTTACTGTGAGAATGTAGAGGGAATTAATGTACATAAATATGGTGCGCATATTTTCCATACATCGAATAAAGAAGTATGGGATTATGTGAATCAGTTTGCAGAGTTTAATAATTATATTAATTCTCCTGTAGCAAGATATAAAGATGAGCTATATAACCTGCCATTTAATATGAACACATTTAGTAAAATGTTTAATATTGTGACTCCAGCAGAAGCTAAGGCAAAGATTCAGGCAGAGATTGAAGAGTTGGGGATTACAGAACCTAAGAACTTAGAAGAACAGGCACTTTCGCTGGTTGGACGTTCAGTATATGAGAAGTTAGTGAAAGGCTATACAGAGAAACAGTGGGGAAGAGATTGTAAGGAGCTTCCGGCGTTTATTATTAAGCGTCTGCCACTACGTTTTATTTATGATAATAATTATTTCAATGACCGCTTTCAGGGGATTCCGATGGGTGGATATACAGCCATTGTGGAGAAAATGTTAGAAAGTTCGGATGTTTTGCTGAATACAGATTATTATGAGTTTAGAAAAGAGAATCCAGATATTGCTGCAAAGACAGTGTATACAGGTATGCTGGACCAGTATTTTGATTATAAATATGGGGTATTAGAATATAGAAGTGTTCGTTTTGAAACAGAGAAGCTGGATATGGAAAACTATCAGGGTAATGCAGTAGTAAATTATACAGAGCGTGAAGTTCCATATACCCGTATTATCGAGCATAAGCATTTTGAATATGGTACACAGCCAGTTACGGTAATTTCCAGAGAATATCCGAGTGAATGGAAGCTGGGAGAAGAACCATATTATCCGGTAAATAATGAGAAGAATGAAGAAGTAGCAGAGAAGTATCGTGCATTGGCAGCAACAGAGGAAAATGTGATTTTTGGTGGTCGCTTAGGTGAGTATCGTTATTATGATATGGATAAGGTAATTGAGGCTGCACTAAAGGCGGTCAAGGAAGAAATTGGAATATAATTCAGCTACAAAAGGAGAAAAGAAGATATGAATGATGTATCGAAAGAGGGAAAAGTAGATTTATCTAAACCAATTTTATGGATAGTAATTCCATGCTATAACGAAAAAGATGTTTTACCGATTACAGCACCGATGTTCCTGAAGCAGATTCAGACAATGATTTCAAAAGAAAAAATTAGTAGCCAAAGCAGGATTCTATTCGTTAATGATGGTTCTAAAGATTCAACATGGGATATTATCTGTAAGTTGGCACAAGAGGATGAACATTATATTGGAATCAGTCAGAGTAGAAACAGAGGACATCAGAATGCTGTGCTTGCAGGTTTAATGGAAGCGAAGGATGTTTGTGATATTACAATTTCTATTGATTGTGATGGTCAGGATGATATTACAGCAATGGAAAGAATGGTAGATGAATATCTGGCTGGAGCAGAAGTAGTTTATGGTGTCAGAAGCAAGCGTGACACAGATACATTTTTCAAAAGATTTACAGCAGAAAGTTTTTATAAATTACTTGATAAGATGGGAGTAGAAACTGTATATAATCATGCAGATTACAGATTGATCAGTGCAAGAGTATTACAGGGATTTGCAGATTTTCATGAAGTAAATATATTTTTACGGGGAATGGTTCCGCTTGTAGGATATAAAAATGCAACGGTGTATTATGAACGTCATGAGAGAATTGCAGGAGAAAGTCATTATCCATTAAGTAAAATGCTGGCGCTCGCTTTTGATGGAATAACCAGTTTATCCGTCAGACCTATTTCTATTATAACTGGAACGGGCTGTGTGGTGAGTCTTATTGGTTTTATAGGTATTATCTGGGCGATTATAACAGCTGTTATGGGAAATACAGTTGCAGGTTGGGCATCCATTGTTTGTATTGTCTGTTTTCTTGGAGGAATTCAATTACTTTCACTTGGAGTTATCGGGGAATATATTGGAAAGATATATCTGGAATCAAAGCATCGTCCAAGATATATAATCAGTGATAAAACCTGGGAGCCATATGAGAGATATTATAAAGGGTAATTCGCAATAGCAAAAAATGTATATATAATATTATTTGATGTTTTAGTGAAATAAATTAGAGAGGAAGTAAATGCGATGAAGAAGATTATAACCAAAATATGTGCGTTGATTGTGACAGTCAGTATGCTGTTTGGAATAGTTTTTATGTCTGATTCAGTAACAGCATATAGTATGGCAACTACAAAAAAGATAGAAAAATCAGAAACAAGTAAGAATGCTTTTTCGAAATATAGTAAAATTGAAGGGATTAATGACAATACAATTCTAGGAGCAGATTTTACATATTATCAGCAGTGTCTGTCATGGGGAAAACAATACAAAAATTATATGAGTCAATCTGTAGACAATCTTTTTACTTATGTGAAAAGTCAGGGGATTAATACCATTTCAGTGAAGGCAGCAGTGAATCCAACGGGGAATAATGTCTATCTGTCTCTGGATAATGCGATAAAGACATTAAAGGATGCAAAAGCGGCAGGGCTACAGACTAATCTGGTTTTATTGTATTCTGACGAGATGACCTATGCGGGAACGCAGAAACTTCCAGTAGGATGGAAAGCAGAGGAAGCAACAGATCAAGCAAAAGAATATACAGAGCTGGTTGTAGAAAAGCTTAAACAGGAAAATGCAGTTCCAACAATTGTTACAATTGGTAATGAAGTGGACTGGAATTTCCTTGGGATTACTGAGGATGGTGGATGGAATGGCTGGGTTGCCATGGGAGATATTTCTGCCTATTTAAAAGATAATGGAATTAAGAATGCAATCAGCATTGCGGCACCGAAGGAAGCTTCTTCTATTAAAGAGATAATTGATGGAAAATTAAAATGGACCAAAGCAGATTATGATTATATAGGAGTAAACCTTTATCCAGACGATAATACAAATACTTATGTTAAGGAATTAAGAGATGCGGTGGAAGAGTGTTCAGAGAAGAAACAGCTCATTGTTTCCAGTGTAAAGTATGCCCGTGTAAATGAAGAAGATACCATTAATGTGTATACACAGGCAGAAAATATTTATAATTTATTATCGGCAACGATTGACAAGAGCAATGCAGGTGGAATTATTTATGATGATGCAGTCTATACAGGAAACGGGAATTCGTTAGTTGATGATGATGGAGATGCGCAGATTTCTCTTGCTATCTTTGCTTATGCACAGGGTAAGCAGACAGATACCAGTCGCGATCCTTATAAATATGGAGATGATACAGGCTTAAAGTCGCAAAAGGTGACAATTCGTAAAGTAAGTAAGATGACAGATTCAACGATTCGTGGGATGGATATTTCTTCTTATATTGCATTAAAGAACGCTGGTGTAAAATATTATGATAATAATGGAAAGGAAGAGTCCTTATTAAAAGTTCTCAGCGATAATGGTGTAAATTATATTCGTATTCGTATCTGGAATAATCCATATAATGAAAATGGAGAAACTTATGGTGGTGGAGCAAGTGATGTAGAAAATGGATTGAAGATTGCGAAGGAGGCAGCAAAATATAATATGAAATTACTACTATGCTTCCATTACTCGGACTTCTGGGCAGAGCCATCAGTGCAAAATCTTCCGAAAGCCTGGAAGAATGATGCTGATAACCCTCAGAAACTTCGTTTGAATGTATATAATTATACCAAGGAAACTATTAAAAGATTTAAAGAGATTGGCGCAGATATTGGTATGGTTCAGATTGGAAATGAGATTTCTCGGGGAATGATGGGAGTAATGCAAAGAAAAAATTCTAGCATTTGGGAAGAAAAATCAAAAGTAGAGTTAATTGACAGTTATATAAATGCTGGATCAAAAGCTGTTAGAGAATGTGCGCCAGAAGCGTTAATTGCATTACATTTAGATACATTATATACAGGAACATATAAAAAGGCAATGGATGTATGGGAAAGAGATAATGTAGATTACGATGTGTTAGGAGCCTCTAGCTATGCATTTTGGGCAGGAGATAACATGGTTAATAGTTTAAAAAAGGCAGGCGAGTACGTTGCCTCTAGAGGTAAATTATTTACAGTGTTAGAAACATCATGGCTTAATTCAACAGAAGATGCAGATGGCACCTCTAATATGATTTCTAGTACTAAAGTAAAAAAATATAAAGTTGGTCCACAAGGGCAAGTCGATGTATTAACAGATATGTATAATGCAATATTATCTAACGATAACGGACTTGGTATTTTCTATTGGGAAGGCGCTTGGATTCCTGTAAAAGCTGGATGGACAAACTGGAAGTACAATAAAGAAATGGCAGATAAGTATGGAACAGGTTGGGCTGCTAAAGGAGCATTGGGATATTTCCCTGACTGGAAAATGTACTATAATGATCAACCGGCGTGGGGTGGAGATTCCTGGGATAACCAGACATTATTTGATACAAAGGGGTATCCTTTAGATTCTCTTCGTTTTTACAAAGATGCAGTTTCATCAAAAGAGAAACAGCAGATTACAATTATTGAGTTATGCAGTCAAAGTGGAGGAGTTATCGGTTATAAATATGTTAAAGTTCCTGTAGGTAAGACTATAACGTATACATTACCGGCAGTTACCGGTTATAAAGCGATAAAAAACAAGATTCAGATAAAAGCAGAACAAGAAGGAATCAAACGGGTACAGGCCACATATAAAATGCTTCCAAAGAAGCAAAGTATTCGTTTAAAGAAGTCTTCTTATAAATTGCCATATGCTTCAAACTATAACTTTAAGAAGCAAGTTATTGCCAATGGAAAACTGACTTTTAAATCCAGCAATTCCAAGGTGATATATATTAATAAACGAACCGGCAAAATGACAATAAAGAAACCTGGCAAAGTGACAATCACAATTAATGCTGGATCAACAGCTTATTATAAAGAAGCAAAGAAACGTGTAACTGTATATGCTGTTCCAAAGAAACAGATATTGCAGCGAGTTAGAAAGTCTGGAAAAACAATAAAGGTTACTGTGAAAAAAGATGTAAAGGCAACAGGTTATCAGGTAATCACATCTACAAATAAAAAGTTTAAGCGTAATAAAAAGTCAGTCATTTCAAAGAATAACCGAAGACTTAGTATGACATTAAGACAGAATCGCAAGGGAACATATTATATCAAAGCACGTTCTTATATCAAGATTGGCAAAAAATGTTATTATGCTCCATGGAGTAAGGTGAAAAAGGTTACATTAAGATAACAATCCCTCTTGATTTCCTACTCATTTCAGATATAATAAAGTAGTATA
>CAVCBH010000297.1:0-7374 GCA_963600375.1 bacterium
ATCTTCAAGGTTGATGTCCTGCCATGTAAGACCACAGGTTTCCCCGATACGAAGTCCTGCATAGTATGCAATCTGAATCGGCAGGATCGCAGGTGGATTTTTCTTTTCCAGATACTTGATAAGCCGTTCATAATCCTCATGCAAAATCGGCTGTGTGCCTTCTTCGACTTCATCATCGGAAAAGAGGTCAACTTCTTCTGCCTGTTTTTTCAGCTTAATATACTGCATCGGATTGAAACTGATTAACTGTTTTGGAAATACTGCAAAACGGAATGACTGCTGTAACACTGCGGAAAAAGAATGGATATAATCTTTGCTGTATCCTTTTCTCACTTTTCCGTCTGGAAACTCGCCACCGAATGTAAGCAGGTCGAGAAATGCCTGTAAATGTTCGGCAGTAACTGTTTTCAGTTTACGGTCTGCAATCGGGTGTTTCTTAGTGCAACGGATTGCACCAAGATAATTTTCCACTGTGCCATTACTGAGTGTTCCGGTTTTCAGTTCTTCTTCTGCCCACATGTCCAGAAGTTCACCTACGGTAAGATTATCTGCTTTTGCAACAAATTTCTTATCTTCGTAATCTTCCAGTGCCTTGCGGAGAAGTTTTTCTGTCTCACTCTTGCTTTCAGTTCCGGCATATTCCTTCTGAACCATTTTGCCGCTTGCGTCCTCTACATAGAAGCGGTAGTACCATTTCTTTCCTTTCTTTCTAACAGATCCTTTTGCCATAATCGTATGTCTCCTTTCGATATCAGACAATCGGAACTGCTGAAATGCTTCTTGCGTGTAAGTATATCACAACTCCGGTTGCCTTACTATACCGATTCAGAATCCTCGTACATAACTTCGGATAAAAGATTTGCAAGCCTTTGTTCTGCTGTTTCCGGTTTCTTGGAATAGAGCCTTACAATATCTGCCATGTTATTAAAGGCATTAACAGTATGGGTGATCTCCCGGAGAAACATGATCTCGTTATATTCATCATTCGATTCAAACCCCATTACTTTTGCAATGTCCGCTTCTTTGGTATTGCCTTTGTAATTCTTGCAGGCGAACTGGAACGAATCCAGAAACAGTTCATATTGCTTCAACATTAACAGCAGTAAGTCTTTGGAAAAAGCATCTTCTGTTTTCGTAAGGTCAAGAGGTAACTGTTTGAGAATATCCGTCATGGCATCACGAATCTGTAATTCTCTTTTATCCGTAATGTCGGTTTCATATTCGTCAGTTTCCCCTCTGAGCCATTCCACAGATACATGGAGAGCTTCTGAAAGACCTTCCAGCACCATTTTCTTCGTATTGTCAATCGTCCCGGCTTCATATCTCTGAATGGTAGATGCAGTTACACCCATCTTCTCAGCGATATAAGGCTGTGTCAGGTTCAATTCTGTACGGCGCTGTTTTGCCCTGCTACCGATCAGCTTGCGTAATTCTTTATCTTTCATGCTGATGTGCCTCCTTTTTCGGTATGTCATTACTATACCACATAACAAGCGGTATTGCAATATGCAATTTGATAACAAGCAATATAATTTCGTAATGCTTGACAAGATGATATAAACACGCTATACTGACAGCACAAAAGAAATTGCATAATGCAATTTATAAGGAGGTGGTAACATGACGCAAAGAAAGATTGCCTTATCTATTGAGGAAGCTGCGGATTATACGGGAATCGGCAGGAACACCCTGAGAAAACTGGTAGAGTGGAAGAAGCTTCCGGTATTAAAGGTCGGGAGGAAAGTCCTGATTAAAACGGATATGCTGGAACTCTTCATGGAAGCCAATGAGGGCAGGGACTTGAGGGATAAGGGAAATGTAAAAGCCGTCACAAGAAACGGTTCCACTTAAAAAGGCGGTTCCCGAAGAAACCGCCAAAGGTTCTATCAGACCGAAGCCATGATATACCTACACGCAAGCAAATTATACCATGTACTTCGTCTGACAGACAACAGAAAACTTATGTTTGGCAGAAAAAAGAAAGGACGATGATATTTATGGCAAGATCAACAAAGAGTTATGAGGAGCGTCTGCTCCAGTTGGAAAAGAGAGAACAGGAAAGCCTTGAAAAAGCGAAACAGTACGCAGCACAGAAACGGGAACTGAAGAAGCGTCAGAAAGATGTGGAAACGAAAAAACGAACCCACAGGCTCTGTCAGATTGGCGGTGCGGTGGAATCAGTGCTTGGCTGTGCGATTGAGGAAGAAGATATTCCGAAGCTGGTCGGTTTCTTAAAAAGGCAGGAAGCAAATGGGAAATTCTTCTCAAAGGCAATGCAGAAAGAGCCAGTTACAAATACGGAGGAAGTGTAATGCCGGAGGGAGTGGAGTTTCCATTCCCTTCATTGCTTTTTAATGAAGGGCGCACTTATGGACAACCAGAGGTCGTCCGTATAAGTTTGCCACAGATGGCAACCGGTCTGCGCTTACGCTTGCCGGGCTCGTTCCGTCGGCGGGGCTTTCAGCCAGACCTGCTCATGCCGCAGGAGGCACTCTTCGCCAGAGGGGCGCATTCCATGCAGGCTGTTATGCACAGGGCACTCTTACGCAGAGGGCGTTCCGGCAGATACCATTATATCTTACGGAAAATGTTACCTGCCGGAAATCAATGCCGGATACGGCAGAAAGGAGGAAACGGATTATGGCGATCTTCCATTATACGGTAAAGATTGTTGGACGCAGCAAAGGAAAATCCATCATATCAGCATCTGCCTATCTCAATGGCGATGTGATGAAAAATGAAGAAAATGGCAGAATCAGCTATTACACTTCAAAGAAAGAAGTTGTTTATACCAGTCTGATGATGTGCGAAAATGCACCGCAGGAATGGCAAAATGTGCCAACCGAAAATCTCAAACGGTTTCAGAAATCTGTCCGGTATAAAAGGGCAGACAACAAAGAAGTTGCATTGGAAAAATTCAAACTTACTTTTCAGAAACAGCGTTTATGGAATGAGGTTTTGAAGATTGAGAAAAGCTCTGATGCACAGCTTGGCAGGTCGTTTGAGTTCTCACTCCCGAAAGAATGGTGCCGACGGGAACAGATCGAATATACAACGGACTATATTCAGAAAAACTTTGTGGACAAAGGTATGTGTGCGGATTGGAGCATTCACGATAAGGGGGATGGAAACCCACATGTGCATTTACTTGTAACCATGCGTCCATTCAATCCAGACCATTCATGGGGAAACAAAGAAGTCAAAGACTGGGAGTTTGTCAGAGATACTGACGGAAATATCGTAGTTGATGAATCACACCCGGACTGGTGGCAGGACAAAAAGAACCCTGACCGTCATGGAATCCGAATCCCGGTACTGGACGAAAACGGCAATCAGAAAGTCGGTGCAAGGAACCGCAGACAATGGAAACGAGTGCTGACCGATGCTACCGGGTGGAACAATCCAAAGAACTGTGAATCGTGGCGGAGCGAGTGGGCGAAAGTCTGTAACGCACATTTATCGGTTGACCAACAGATTGACCACCGTTCCTATGCAAGACAGGGAAAATTGGAAATCCCTACAATCCATGAGGGCGCAGACGCAAGAAAGATTGATGAGAAATTCCAAACCGGACAGACGCAAAACGCTTCATGGAAAGTAGAGGAAAACCAAATCATAAAAAGACAAAATGCACTGCTGAAAAAGATACAGACCAGCTTTGGGAAAGTGTCTGGTGCATTATCACAATGGAAGGAGCGATTAAATGACCTTAGAAGAAAGCCGGGAAGTCATTCCCATGATGGAGTCAATGATAAATCAGATAGAGGAACAGCAGAACCTTATGGCAGAGATGGTACAGGAATTGCAGGAACGGGACAGACAGCTTCTGTCCTTTCAGGAGCAGAACCAGAGTTTGCAGACCTTAAACAGCGAGTTATCCGGGCTGCTGAATCTTTTGCCAGATACAGAAGAACTGCTCTGCCAGATCGAACAGCAGAAAATCCGAATCGAACAGTTGGAAAACGAGAATCAGCAATGGCAGGAATTAACGCAGAAACTGAACAACGAGAACAGCTCATTGCTGAAACAGAACAGCGAATTGCTGACCTTAAACAGCAGATAGAGAAAGTGAGGGATATTGATGAACGAATGCGTAAACTTAGAGAACGTCGGGCGGGTGGAAGAACTACTGGCAATGACGGAACAGATGCAGGACGAACTGGATCAGAAAGACCAGACAATTCTGGAACTGAACAGGCAGCTAAGCAGATCGCTGACCTTGAACGAGAAATTGAACAGCGAAAACAGAGCCGAGAATATCGAAGCATTGCAGACAAAATTAAAGCAAACAGAGGAACAATTAACCAGAGCGACAGACAGCAGGAAAAGAGCCGACGCAGAAGTCGTGGCATGGAAATTTAAGTACGAAAAAGCGGAGCAGGCAAAACGCTATGCACAGACACATCAAAAGACAGTAGAGGTAGCTGTTGAGAAAAAAGTGCCCTATGAGAAATGTGAAAACTGTGACCGCACTGCTTACCAGAAAGCAAAAGAGAAATGCGATAACCGAAAAATCCAGTTGGAGAAAAAATATAAAAAGATGACGACTGGTTATGAAAGTATCCTGTTCCTGTTGGGATGGTACAGCATAGCCACTACACTATTCGCTGCTATCCTTTCTCCTGCTTTCCTTAACGATTGTATTACCTTTTTCGGTACGATAGGAAAAGGAATTGTAAGCTTGCTTCAAGAGTTTGTGACAGGTGCAGATTCTTTCGGACAGTTAAGCAATGGAATTTCAAACAGCATCATTTCCGGGATTGTATACTGGCTGATTGCAGCTATTGTTATGGGAATCTTATTTCTCATAACGGGATTTCTGATAATCGGGATCGGCTATCAGGTGGGAAAAATCTACCGGAAATATTGCTGGGATATTATCAGCATTATGGTGGCAATAATGAGTACAGCTATCATAATCTATTTCGAGGAATGGATAAAATCTATCATTCCGATAAACCTTATTGTACTGCTGCTTCTGGTGCATGTGGTCTATATCGGAATCCGATGTTATGTAAAAGACTGGCGAGAAGAACGAGGATATTATTGATAATCGTTTTATCCGTTCTAAGAACAACAGTCATTTTACTTGACAGTATCAATATTTAACTTCTGCAAGAAAGTTATAAAATATATATTCAATATCTGCGATATGACATTCTCCGTAAAAGACTTTATCACCTAAATCATTTTTGGAATGTCCAACTTTCTCTCTGTCTCCTCTGATTGCCAGACCTAAAGGACATAAATCAAATTGGTTTCACTTCATAGGCAAAAATAATCTCGTGAGATCGAAATCATGATATTGACTTTCGAGAAAAGATATGTTAGGATATAGGCTGTCTGGAGGTGACAGCATGAAAAAAGGACAATCTTGTACCGTGTTAATCCGGCATTTGCAAAATACCATTGAAAAGCAGTCGAACAGTGCAATGCAGGATTTGGATATTACCATGTCGCAAGCTGGTGCGTTGGCGGCTATTTTGGAAACTCCAAACGGTCAGATTACTTTAAAAGAGTTAGAAAAGAAGATTCAACTTTCTCAATCTGTAACAGCCGGAATCGTTACCCGAATGGAACAAAAAGGGTACATTGAAAGTTTCGGAAATCCAGAGGATAAGCGTATCAAAATTTTAAGGATAACGCCTTTGGGAATTGAGCAATGTAACAACGCCCGAATCATTTTTGCTGATATTGAGAATAAGTTTCTCTCTGTTTTGACAGAGGCGGAGCGAGAGAACTTATATCTTACGCTCAAAAAGCTGTCAGACGCAACGAAGTAATAAAAGCCCGTTATATGGCGGGCTTTTACGAAAAGCATAACAATCTCATGATATCAATCTTATGGAATTAAAGGAGGACACAACATGAAAAGTAAAATTTCTCTTGAAACATTCAACAAACTGCCCGTGTCACAGGCAGTCGTAAAAAATGCGGTTCCCGCAATGCTGACTATGCTGATGTTTCTTATCTACAATCTTGCAGATACCCTATTTATCGGCATGACGCATGACGCTTATCAAGTAGCCGCAATCTCTCTCACAACACCATTGTTTATGATGTTTACTGCTTTTGCAAACATCTTTGGCATGGGCGGGCTTTCTGTTATTTCTCGTGCAATGGGAGAACAAAAAACAGATTATGCACGAAAAGTCAGTTCATTTTGCACCTGGATGGCGGTTGGTGTCGGTGTATTGCTTGCAGCAGTCTTTCTGATTTTCGCAAGACCGATTTTGAACGGACTGGGAGCCAGCAGCGACACTCTCCCGTTGGCACATAGCTATTTATGTATTGTGGCATTTTCCGGACCTTTTACGATGATGTCCGGTGCATTTTCAAAACTCCTAATGGCAGACGGACAACCGAAAAAAGCAATGATGGGTTCTATGTTGGGAAATCTACTAAACATTGTACTTGACCCGATTTTTATACTTGCTTTCCACTGGAACATTGCAGGTGCAGCTATTGCAACGCTTATCAGCAATGTCATAGCTGCGGCGTATTATATCCTTTATTTTATGCGTAACGATTCTTCGCTTAGTATTAACATAAAAGATTTTTCTGCGAGAGATAAAATTTGCACCAGCGTTTTGGCCATCGGAATACCCGCAGCGTTAGGTGCCCTTGTCATGGGAGTGTCTACTATGTTTGTAAACCGCTTAATGGCTTCTTATGGAGATATGGCATTAGCGGGTATAGGCGTGGCAATGAAAATCACAATGATTACCGGTATGCTCTGCACAGGTATCGGTCAAGGCATACAGCCGCTTTTAGGATATTGTGTCGGAGCAAAAGACTTAAACCGCTATAAAGAAACTCTGAAATTCTCTCTTTTGTTTGCTTTTGCAGTAAGCATTGCTATGACAGTTTTATGCTATCTGTTTACAGGACAGATTGTAGGAGCGTTCCTTACGGAAGCGGACGCCTTTGACTATGCGTTCCGTTTTGGAAGGATATTCCTTTCGACCAGCGCACTGTTTGGAGTTTTTTATGTCCTGCTCAACAGTTTGCAGGCCATGGGCGCAGCAGTTCCGGCGTTGATTGTAAATATCAGTCGGCAGGGGCTTATCTATATTCCTGTTCTGTATATTCTCAATGCAACGGTTGGCGTAAATGGTCTGGCATGGGCGCAGCCGGTAGCCGATGTTCTTTCACTTGTACTTGTTGCGGGACTTTCCGTAGCAAATAGTCGAAAGCGACTTGCAGGAACAAATAAATAACCACAGCCCTTTGTGGAGAAAATGGGAAATTTTTCTCTTAAAAATCTTGTAAATTAAAGTGGATGGAGTGAAAATTATGTTTAAAGATTTCACTCCACTCATTTATTGATTACTAAAGTTCTAATGAAAATTATCGCAGTTTTATATTTATATC
>CAVCBH010000298.1:0-4751 GCA_963600375.1 bacterium
CCCGAAACCCTTTCAAGAGACCTTGAATTTCTCTTGGCAAACAGCAAATATAAGGCAAAAAAAATCCAACCCTTGGATATGTTCCCGCATACGGCGCATGTGGAGATGGTGTGTTTATTGTCCAAACTTCATGAAGCAAAGCACCATGTGAATGTGAGACTCGATATGGATGAGTTGGATTTGACAGCTGCGGAGAGTAAGGCGACTTATGAGGAGATAAAGAAGTACGTGGCGGAGCATAATGATGGGATGAAGGTATCTAATCTGTATATTGCACAGGTGAAGAGAAAGTGTGGAATTGAGGTTGGAGAGAACTTTAACCTACCTAAGTCGGAGGATTCCAGACAACCACAGTGTCCAAAGGAAAAAGAGGATGCAATTGTAGAGGCGTTAAAAGCATTTAGGATGATTTAACTATTATAGATGATAGACGGGGAGCGGTGTGACGTATGAGAGAAGTATGGGATGTATACACAAAAGATAGAAGACGGACTGGGAAAACTTGCCTTCGAGGAGAACAGGGAACCCTGGAGGAAGATGAATTTCACATGTGGGTCATGGTCTGGATTAAGAATGCTAGGACTGGAAAATACTTGGTATCGCAGCGTTCGGCTGACAAAGACACGGATCCTTTAAAATGGGAAACTGTGGCAGGACATGCGATATCCGGTGACACAAGCTTAGATGCTGCACTTAGAGAAGTTTATGAAGAAGTAGGCATTTCCTTAAAAGCGCAGGATGCCTGTATATTAGCTACGAAAGTTGCGACTGCTTATGATGGTAAGCGTCATAATTGGATAAGAGATTCCTTTTACTTTGAAACAATTGAAGAACCAGATTTAATAAGAGCAACAACCAAAGAAGTTGTACAGACAAAGTGGCTTACTATTGATGAGATTAAGGAAATGTATGATAAAGGCGATTGTTGCCTAAATATGGGAGATTTGTTTGGATTTGAAGCAAATCCTATAGCTGCTGATAGATATCGGAGTATTATTGGTCAGGTTGTAAAAGGAAAAATTGACCGCCCTATGGGTAGTTTCCATCCACGCCATAAGGATTTGTATTATCCGGTCAATTATGGGTATGTTTCCGGATTATTAGGAGGAGATGGGGCTGAACAGGACATTTATCTTTTGGGGGTAAAATCTGCTGAACAGGAATTTACGGGTAAAGTTATTGCTGTTTATCATCGATACGATGATAATGAAACAAAATGGATTGTAGTTCCATGTGATGATGAAGGCATAGTTCTTGAAGATGTAGAGATTCCTACGGATAATGAAATTTATGCGCAGATTGCATTTCAGGAGCAGTTCTTCAGTGGAGTTTTGGTAAAATGAAGAGAAAAAGGATAGAGAAAGATGCATGATATTACAGATCTTCCCGCATGGGAGAGACTATTTAAGAAAATTGTATGGAAGCAACTTGGAGATATGGAAGGAAAGAAGATTCTTGATTTTGGTAGTGGAGAAGGGATTACGGCGAATCATTTCGCTGAAAAAAATGATGTTACTGCTATAGAGCCATCCAAGGAAATGCTTTCTAATGCATGGAAAGATTATGAATACACTCAGATTGTCGGTGATGTTAATGCTTTGTCTGCATTTAAGAATGAGACTTTTGACATGATTATTTGTCACAATGTGTTGGAATATATTGATGATAAAGCGGCTGTGATAAAAGCTTTAGCAAGAGTTTTAAAGAAGGATGGCATTATATCCATTGTAAAGCATAACAGAGCCGGACGAGTAATGCAGATGGCAGTTCTTCTTGACGATTTTGAAAAGGCAAATGAGATTCTTGATGGAAAAGACAGCACGGCTTCTAAGTTTGGAACTATCAGATATTATGAAGATAATGATATTACTAAATGGGAGCCACAAATAACCATCTCAGATATTTTGGGAATAAGAACTTTTTGGGATTTGCAACAGAATCAGCAAAAGCATGGAGATGAAGCGTGGCAGGAGAAAATGTTGCAGCTTGAGTTGAGAGTATCACAGATGCGGGAATACAAAAATATTGCATTCTTTCATCATCTTTTGTTGAAAAAATGAGACTGCATTAAATGAAATATAGAGTTGCTTAATGAGAAAATGTCACCTGATGTGCTGACAAATCTAATAGATAGGTGACTGCTTTGTTGCAAGTAAGACTTGACAAAGTCGAACAAATATTCTATATTTGACAACGGAGATTCTATACCTAAAAACAGAAAATGTGAATGCACAAATGAAGCTCAAACCCTTGTGGTTTGGGCTTTTTCTAATTTTGATAGAAACTTGAGAACAATAATTTTCAAAAAGTCAATTATCAATTTGTAATGTTTTTTGAAGAAAAAAGTTCACAAAAGCATTTAGGCAATATTTACAAACTTTTTGAAAAAAGGAATAGTTTCGCAAGAGTAACAACGTGGCAATCGAGTAATATCGGTTGCTTTTTTGTTGCCCAATTTTAGAAATTGCCGATTGCCCCCGGAAGAATGATTTCTAAAATTACAAATTTGAAAAAGAAATGGAGGAAAAGAAAAGTGAAAGAGTATTCAAAAGGAATTTATGTAAAATTCAAACCGGAAGAGGTGGACATACTTCATAACCGTATGCAAGAGGCAGGAGTTCGAAACATGAGTGCATATATCAGAAAGATAGCATTGAACGGATATGTGATTATTCCTAAGTGGCCGGATCTGGATCAGTTAATATCCTTGCATTCAAAGATTAGTAATAATCTCAATCAGTATGCAAGGAAAGCAAATGAAACCGGAAAATTGTACGAGGAGGATATTGCAGAAATAAAAAAGATGCATAATGAACAAACAAAGTTTCTGAAAAAAACACTTGAGGCAGTAATGTATCTTTATGAGGAAGATTCAAAGAAGAAAAAGTAATTTTATGGTAAAGCGTCAGCGTGGCTCTGCGGCTTATTCGCAGTTCAAGGGGATTGGGGCATTCCCCAACAAGCAAAAATGCGCCGGGTATATACCGGAGCACTGCTTGCCAATTTGTAAAAAGAGAAAAGAAAGGATTAAGTTTATGAGAGATTTAGAAAAGGTATGTATTCAACCGAAGTATAACTATTGTACCGGTGAGGAGCGTTTTACTTTCATCAAGTTGCCAAAATGTCTGGTAGAGGATGACTGCTTTATTGAACTGTCAATAGATGCAAAGCTTTTATACGCATTCTTTTTAGATCGAGTTTCATTGTCAATAAAAAATGGATGGATTGACAACCAAGGGAGGGTGTTTATCTATTATTCAATAAAAAATATTTGCGAGAATTTGAATTGTGGAACTCAAAAGGCTTGCAAGTTATTGGATGAATTGGAAAAGGTGGGAGCACTTGAACGGAAGAGGCAGGGATTGGGAAGACCTAACAAGCTGTACCTTAAGAAAATGTTTTGAGAAATAGCTATACCGAAAAAATCAAAATACAAAAGATGGAGAAATCAAAATTAAGAATTTTGATTTTGACGCATACAGATTTTTGGTATTTACAGGTTTTGAACAGTAAAAATCAAAATCTAATAAGACTAATAATAACAATACTAATTTTAATAATATCTATCTTATCCTATCAGGGTATGAAGGGGCATAACTATGGATGGAATACGATGGATTTCAATGACAATGTCAGAAAGGATTTAAATTATGGTTAAGAATAAAGTGGTTTTAAAAGAAAGAGATGTATGGAGCAATTTAGCAAATTTTATTGGAGAAATGGTAGCAAAGTATGCAGAAGCAATGGACTTGGATAATTTGCCTGATCCGGATTTTTATCTTCGTAGGGAAAGAATAAGACAGTTGTACACGGAGCTATATAAAGAGAAGAATATAACAAAGTTCAGAAATACAAAAATCTCTATTGAAAGAAAAGTTGCAGCATGATACTATAACCGTATAGACGGATGCATAAATTTATAAATACGGATATATACGGAATGCTGATGGAGGAAAAATCATGATTATCAGTGAAAGAATTTTTTATATGATGGAAAAGAAGAACATGACCCAGTTGGAACTTTCAAAAAGGACCGGGATTGCAACAAGTAACATTAGTGACTGGAAGAAGAAAAAGACAAATCCCAAAGCAGATTGCCTGTTGTCTATATGTGATGCATTGGAGATTACTTCCGAACAGCTTTTGACAGGAAAAGGAATTGATCCGGAATATAAAGATGAAGATGCGGATTATGAAGTAACCAGGTCGGATATTAAGATTTTAAAGCAGATTCACAGCCTTGGAGATGAGCAATATAAAAGACTAATGGCGTATATGAAAGCCTTGCAGAAGTTGGAACAGATGGAGAACATGGTGGAGGAATAGAGATGGCAAATAAAATAGTTAGGGAAATTATTCACGCAAAAGGAATTGATATTGGGATTTACACGAAAGATTTTGAAAATGAATATATTTCGTTGACAGATATTGCAAAATATAGAAATGATAATGATCCCAGATTTGTCATTCAGAACTGGATGCGAAACAGAAATACAGTTGAGTTTTTGGCTGTTTGGGAAGAACTTCATAATCCAGATTTTAACCGTGTGCAATTCGAGGCGGTTAGAAGTGAGGCAGGATTAAACAGGTTTGTTATGACACCAACCAAATGGATTGAATAGACCAATGCTATTGGAATAGTGTCAAAAGCAGGCAGATATGGTGGAGGAACTTATGCACATAGCGATATTGCAATGGCATTTGCTACATGGATTTCTCCGGAATTTCAACTGTATATTATGAAAGATTAC
>CAVCBH010000299.1:0-3066 GCA_963600375.1 bacterium
AGTATGAATTGAGAATTCCGAGATATAACCTTTTTACGGCTTGATTGGAACTGTACAAAGAAAAATGTTTTGATTTCAAAACAAGAGGAGCCTTGAAGTTCCCATATAACTATTAAAAAAAGAAATTTTGGAATTTAAAGATTGAAAAATTGAATAAAAGCAGCGGAGATTCCCATATACGTTTAAAAATTTCCAATCCGGGAATTCAATAGACAAAACAGAAAAAATGAACCCCGCAACCCCGCGTAAAACGCAGGATTTTCCTTATACAAGAAAAAGGTGATTCGCAATGCGAATCACCTTTTTTAGGAAAAGTTCTAAGGAGAACCTTGTACTCTTGTTTAGAATTCAGGGCTCTTGAATTTAACTTTCTTACATTTAACAAACTGACCGTCGCCGCTTTCGCCAACATAATCCTTGCCGTCGAATACCAGTTTACCTCTGGAGTAAGTTGCAACAGGATATCCTTTGAACTTAGCTTCTTCCCAGATAGTGTGGTCAAGAGCACCGTGCTGGTTTTCTGCGTTCTTAACAACGAAATCCTTCTTAGGATCGTAGATAACGATATCAGCATCCAGGCCAACTTCGATAGCGCCCTTGCAGTAGTCGATACCGAACAGTTTAGCAGGGTTTGTAGCGGAAATCTGTACTGCTTTCTCGAAGGAGATTCTGCCCTTGTTAGCTTCGGACAGGATATAAGGGTACATATTTTCGATACCTGCGCATCCGTTAGGAATTGTAGTGAAGTCGCCAGGAGTACCGTCTTTCTTTGTGATTCCCCAGTCTTTTTCGGACTTCAGGAACGGGCAGTGGTCTGTAGCCAGAGTGGATATAGTACCGTTCTTAATTCCGATCCACAGAGCATCCATGGATTCTTTGCCCTTCATTGGAGGCGAGCAAACGAAGTCACGAGCTCTTAAGCCTAATTCAGGAATTCCGTTTTTGTAAACGTCTTTTGTGAAGTACAGGTACTGAGGGCAGGTTTCTGCGAAGATAGGATATCCTTCTTCTCTTGCCTGAGCAACAGCGTCAACGCCCTGTTTATTGTCCAGATGAACGATGTAGAGTGAAGTTCCGGCCATCTTAGCCAGGTTGATTGCTCTTACATCAGCTTCGCCTGCAACAGCTTCGTTCTTTGACATGTAGTGATACCATGCATCGGTTTTGCCTTCTGCCAGATATTCTTTGATGAGGCTGTTGTTTACGTCTCTGTTTTCAGCGTGTACTCCTACCAGTGCGCCGATTTTAGCAGCGTGCTGCAGAGTTTCGAAGAACTGTCCGTCGTCTACGCCGAAGTCGTAAACCATGAATACCTTAAAGGAGGTTACGCCTCTCTTAACGCATTCGTCCATGGAAGCCAGCATTTCAGGCGTTGTAACGTCGCCGACACCAATGTGATAAGAATAGTCGATTGCAGGACCATCAGCCTTGCAGAGCGCATCTCTTCTGTCCAGAGCAGCGTCCATAGTTTCGCCGACACCCTGAAGAACGAAATCAAATACTGTAGTAGTACCGCCGCATGCAGCAGCTCTTGTGCCTGTGAAGTAGTCATCGGTAGCAATCGTTCCGCCGAAAGGCATTGCCAGATGAGTGTGTCCGTCGATAGCGCCAGGCAGAACCAGTTTGCCTTTTGCATCAACTACTTCAGTCTTTTTCTCAGGCTGAAGGTTTGCGCCGATAGCAGTGATTTTTCCGTTTTTAACTGCAACGTCTGCTTTAAAAGATGAAGTAGCAGTTACGACTGTGCCGCCTTTAATTAATAAATCCATAACTTTTGTCCTCCTTTTTGCAAAAGTGTGATAAAAGTAGAAGCCTTTGGTCTCAAAGGCTCCTACGATTTTATAAAGTTATTGCAGACTTTATTGTTTAGAAAGCTTTTAAGCTCTTTCTGTAAATGCTTCGTGCTCTTCTTCTGTAACTTCGGAATTGCAAGCCAGGCTTGTCTTCATCAGGATTACATAAACTACGAAGCCGACTACGAACGACCATACATAGTTGATGGAGTTGATGAATGTCCAGAAGGATCCCTCTACGCCAAAGTATGTGAGGAGAGGGAAGATGAATGCCAGAACCCAAGCGATGATTGCTGCTACGTTGAAGCCGCCGGAGTACCAGTATTTGCCTTCAGGACCCTTGAACAGGGAAGCGATGTCAGCTCTCTTATGCTTAACAACGAAGTAGTCAGCGATGAAGATAGCTGCGATCGGAGCCAGAATAGTACCATAAGCGTTCATCCACGTGAAGTATGCAGCGCCGGAACCGTAAATCCACCATGCCTGCAGAATGAAGAATGCGATAATCATTGTGATGATAACGCCCTTCTTGTAGGAAATCTTCTTAGGAGCCAGGTTGGAGAATCCGTTTGCAGGAGCTACTACGTTAGCTGCTACGCAAGTAGTGATTGTAGCTGCGATAACGCCGAGAGCTGCGATGAAAATCAGAATCTTGTTTTCCAGGTGATAGAATACGCCGGTCGGGTCGAACATTGCTTCGCCGTAAGCCATCTTAGTAGCCTGGGAGAAGTATGCACCGATGAATGCGCATGCTGCCATTGGAAGCGGCATTCCGTATAACTGACCTCTGAACTGGTCTTTCTGAGATTTAGCATATCTGGAGAAGTCAGGAATGTTCAGAGCCATCGTTGCCCAGAATGCGATGTTGCCCATCAGACCGGAGAGATATACGAATGTGAATCCGCCGCTCTGTTCGATTAAAGCATCGTCACTTGGCTGAGACATAACTTCGAAGAATCCGGTTCCGTCCGGAGTAATGGACCATGCCCAGATGAGCAGTGCGATCATTACTACAATCAGAATCGGGGATCCGATGTTCTGTACCCATTTAATCTGGTCGATACCATTGTATGCAACCCATGCTACGAAAGCCATGAAGATTACATATCCAATAAACTGACCGCCTGTTGCAGCCTGCATGCCGCCCCAGGATGGAAGACTGATAATCCAGTCCTGATCGGCAAACTTAGGAATGAAAGCACCGATCATAGCGCCAACGGCACCGCCGCCGACCCAAGCCTGTACTGAAGTCCAACCACAGGCTGTGATTGCT
>CAVCBH010000300.1:0-2651 GCA_963600375.1 bacterium
CGCATACTTGATATTTCAATCCACGCCTCCGCAAAGGAGGCGACTTGTGCTTTTTCCCCTTTTTGCCCATCGCACACCCGATTTCAATCCACGCCTCCGCAAAGGAGGCGACATGAATTGACAGATGCACAACAGGATACGATTGTTAATTTCAATCCACGCCTCCGCAAAGGAGGCGACGGCGCCGGCATAGCCATAACTGTCCACATAAGCATTTCAATCCACGCCTCCGCAAAGGAGGCGACGCAGAAATGAAGTCGTAGAGGATATGACCTATTATATTTCAATCCACGCCTCCGCAAAGGAGGCGACCGCAACATATTGTAACACCCCAGCTATCATGTACATATCTAGTCTCAATAACTTTTTGTCCACTATTTTTAGCTTTATATCGCAATATGTTGTACTATTTTCCCTTTTTCGAGTGCGAATGCCCTACGTTTTTTGCGTAGCTTACGATTCGCACTGTGTTCAATTACTTAATATTTTCTATATTTTATTTCAAGTACTCCTTTTGAACGGAGATAACAAGAAATTTTTCTTCTTTTATTTAACTGTGTCTAAATTTAGAAAGATTTTTGAAAAAGGGATTTTGTCGCAAATGCGACTACTTATTTTATAAATTTAAAATCAGATAATTAAAGGTTCTTCCAAGTCAATGCTTTGTTTCGTTCCGTAGTGTTCTACTTTATTTTTATAAGTATTGCCTAGATAATAGAATCTTAGACTATCTTTATCCATGTCAATTATTTCGAGCAGTTTTGCTTTTACCTCCTTTGCTTTTGCATTATCCATAATGCATTCAAAAACAGAATTTTGGACTCTTTGTCCGTAATTCTGACATTCTTTTGCTACTTTTCTTAAGCGTTTTTTTCCTGAAGCTGTCTCTGTATTTACATCATATGTTATTAATACAAGCATTTCTCACCTCTTATTTTCATAGGAAAATCAGATATTTACCCGACTTCTCAAATGTACTCTTTGCTAAGGCGTTTTATAAAATTTGTCTTTACAAAAAGCTAAAATTTCTTCTAAATTTCTAAGTTCTTTATTGATAAAATCAGATTTATAGAACTTATTTCCACAGAAAAACAGGATATTCATCCAAATCCTTGCGAATAAGTCTGGCTAATAATAACGCCTGAATATGCGGTATGAGACCCCATTCTATTTTATCACCAAGAAATGGATGCTTGATCTTATCTCGTTTTCTGCCCTGCCATGCACTAATCATTGTTTTACGTCCTGTGCTGTTCATCAAGACCGCTCCATTTTCCTTTTTTACAAAATGCTCTGGCTTGATTGTCTTTTTATTGATTAATGTTAACACAAAACGGTCTGCATATACAGCTCTTAATTCTTCCATTAGATCTAATGCTAAAGAGGTTCTTCCCGGACGATCTGTATGGAGAAATCCGACATAGGCATCTAAACCTACGGCAGTTAAAGCAGCGGCACATTCATTTGCCAATAATGTGTAGGCAAATGATAACATAGCATTGACATTATCCAGTGGTGGACGCCGATTTCTGTTTTGAAAGAAAAATTCTTCTTTATTTTGTAGAATCAATTGGTCGAATACGGAAAAATACTGACTTGCCGCATTGCCCTCAATTCCTCGAATGCTATCCATTGAATCACATTCCAGTAACTGCCGAATGTGCTCATCCAGATTGGCAGTCACTTTTTTGATGGCATCTACATCAACCTGCAGTGCATGATCTCTGGTTGCTCTTTCTAATACCCATTTGCTGTTGTATATTTTACCAATAATCATATTTCTGGCAATAGGGATACTATCTTCTAGCGAATCTGAAATTCTGTACTGCTGTTTTCTTAAAATAACATTTCCCCTGTTTTCTCCACTTACGGATGCTAAAAACTGTCCGTTTGGATTCATAAAGCTTAGGGAAATTCCTCTTTTCGCACAGGCTCCCATTAATGCAGGACTTGCTCCAGTGTAGCCAAAGGTCACAATTCCTTCGAGATTATGTAGTGGAAGCCGGATAAGCACCTCCTTTTTCTCCAGAACCAGCACATTTTCTCCATCTAATGCAAGATAACGTTCTGGAGTTGTTACATACAGTGTATTTAATAATTTTTTCATAACTCCCCATCTTTTATCGTTTTTAAAATGTAATTGTGTACTGACTTCTTCTTTGAAAGCTGCGGCAGACATATATTTTTCAGTGAGCAGGCATTGCAGGACTTTGTTCTTTTAATATTTGGTGTATACTGTCTGTCAAAATACTGATGCATCTGTAAACATATATTTTCCACCTCCTTACGAAGAGAATCTGTCATTTCCACATGTTCTCGTCGTTTTGTTGTCCCGTAATATAAGTCACCTTCCTCTATTTTGGTACACATCATTTCTTCAAGACATATCGCCTGCGCCACAAGCTGTAATCGGTCAGCATTATTTTCTTTTGGCTCTCCCTTTTTGTATTCTACCGGATGTACTTTATAGAGTCCTTCTCTTTCATATAAATGTACGCCTTCTTCTCCTTTTTTGCATTTTTTAAATTCTACCACATCACAGATTCCACTAATCCCAAGATATTTAGAATATACTTTCATTTGGCGGGAAACAACCAGATTCTTTCTCGTTTCTATCTGCGGACCATCATGTGCCCGTTTGTGCATAATGT
>CAVCBH010000301.1:0-2617 GCA_963600375.1 bacterium
AACCATTTTCTTGCATTTTTTCTCTTTTATGCATTATAATAGGCACGAAATAAAAAAACCAAGCCGGCTTTAAAAGCCGGCTTGGTTTCTTTATTTCGTGCCTATTATAATGCATAAAAGAGAAAAAATGCAAGAAAATGGTTGTTTGACTTTTTCCAAAAAGAAAAATTTACCTTCTTTCGCTCAAGTAATCAAATTGTGCCTACTGTTATATTTCGTATAACCATCCTTTTGGGGCTTCTATAGTTCCCATTTGGATACCTGTCAGTGTGTCATATAATTCTTTTGTGACGGTTCCCATTTTAACCATTCCACTTGGAAATTCAATTACTTTTTCATGGTTTACAATTTTCCCTACTGGTGAAATTACAGCGGCAGTACCGCACAATCCACATTCCATAAATTCATTTAATTCATCTAAATATACCTCACGTTCTTCAACCTTTAAGCCTAAATAATTTTTGGCTACATAAAGTAATGAACGTCTGGTAATAGATGGCAGAATACTATTAGATTTAGGGGTGACTACAGTTTTATCTTTGGTAACAAATATAAAATTAGCACCACCTGTTTCTTCCACTTTTGTTCTTGTCTGTGGATCAAGATACATATTTTCATCGTATCCATTGGCATGTGCTTCCACAATAGCATGCAGACTCATGGCATAATTTAAGCCAGCCTTTACATGACCTGTACCATTTGGTGCGGCACGATCATAGTCGCTGACAGTAATGGTTAAAGGTTTTATGCCATCTTTAAAATATGAGCTAACAGGGGTGGTAAGTACACGGAAGGTATATTCCTCTGCAGGTTTTACACCTAAAACGGCAGAACTTGCGTACATATATGGTCTGATGTACAATGTTGCATCAGTTCCAAAAGGTGGCACAAAATCTGCATTTGCCCGAACTGTTTTTGCTATGGCGTCAAGATAGCGTTCTTTAGGGAACGGAGGCATTTCTAAACGCTTTGCAGAAGCAATCATACGCTCTGCATTTAACTCTGGTCTGAAACATACAATACGTCCATCTGCTGTTTCATATGCTTTCATACCTTCAAAGCAAGTCTGGGCATATTGTAAAACGCCTGCACATTCATTCATTGTAATTGTAGCATCCTGCGTTAATTTACCCTGATCCCATGAGCCATTTTTATATTCTGAAACATAACGATAATTTGTTTCTCTGTATCCAAATCCTAAATTTCTCCAATCAAGATTTTGTTTCATTTTCTTTTCCTCCATGCATTATTTCTGCAATGGTTCTTTCAAATAAATCAAAAAGTTCCGCAAGTTTTTCTACCTGTTCTTTTCCCATTTGCCCGGCAACCATATCTTCAAGATGGAGCAACGGATTTAATATATTTTTGGCATAATCAAGTCCGTCTTCTGTAAAAGATATAATTTTTTTTCGCTTATGCGTTTGATCCACTTCAACAGATACAATATCATCAGCGAGCAGACCATTTACAATATTATTTATTGTCTGCTTGGGAATACCATATAGGTTCATGATGTGGCTCTGAGAACATCCTCCTGTTTCGTAAATGACATACAGAGCCAATAATTTATAATAGTTGATACCTTCTTTTTTAGCCCAGTATCCATAATGATTTTTTATCTTACAGACATTCAGGCTAATACTTCTAATATCATCGGTCATATTAAAAATCGCCTCCTTTTAGAAAGTCCCGTTTGGGACTCCTTAAAAAATATCATTTTTTTGTGTTAATGTCAAGAGAATGAAAAAATATTTCCCAGTGTCCTCGGTTACAACACCGGAAACAGCCGAAACGGCTTCTACGAGCGTGATCTTGATACATCTTACGGCAAACTTTATACCAAGGTGCCACGCGATAGAAATGGCCGCTTTGAGCAACAGCTGATTCCAGACTATGCTCGAAGAACCGATGAACTGGAGACAACCATTATCACACTGTACCGGAAAGGAATCACCACAAGGGAGATTGCTGATCTGATAGAAAAAATTTACGGACATCATTACTCACCTGCCACCATGTCCAACATTTTCAAGGCTGTAGCGGATCAGGTAGAGACATTCCACAAATGCCAGCTGTCCGAACGGTACGCTGTTATCTTTATGGACGCTACATACCTCAATATCAGACGTGACAGCGTAGCTAAAGAGCCGCTTCATGTGCTTCTCGGCATTACACCCGATGGAACCAGAGAGGTTCTGGATTACGCCCTCTATCCGACTGAGTCCGCAGCCAATTATGAGGAAATGATGGAATTCATCAAAAGGCGTGGTGTGAAGCAAGTGCTCCTGTTCACTTCTGACGGGCTGGCAGGAATGCGTGACGCTGTCAAGCGGCAGTTCCCTGAAGCAGAGCATCAGCAGTGCTGGGTTCATCTTTCTCGGACAGTTGCCAGATATATTCGGAATTCTGGATGATTCTGTCAGTGAAGCAAAAACTCTGGATTTTTTGGATATGAGTTATGATTTAATTGATGGTGGGAAGTAATTAAAAAGGAAGCCGTTCAGAAAAAAATTCTGAACGGCTTCCAGGTATTTATTCTGGATATGTATAAGTTGATCTTTGCAACAGGATATTTTCCCAGTCTCGATCATGACGCAGCACTCGGAGAATATGAATC